>NZ_JAPCIS010000021.1:0-71604 GCF_027707425.1 Aeromonas sp. QDB63 | reverse complement strand
CTGGCTCATCAGTTCGGCGTGGTCCGCCGTGCTGGTAGGGGCGCATTATAGGGAGCCGCGCCGTGATGACAAGGGCTATTTTGCGAAAAATAGTCCTTTTTACCGATTTGTGGCTCGAACGCCTACTTATCAAACAAAAAGCCCTGCTTACGCAGGGCTCTGGCCGCTCTGAATGACGTCACTGTTACTTTTTTGACCAAAATTCACGGGCAAAGCCGCGCACCTTGTCCCAGTCGGTGAATTCCAGATCCTTGCTGGTATCCGTGCTGCCCCCGGTGATCTTCATGATCAACTGGATGATGCGGGTCTGCCACCAGTTGTAACGGGAGTACTGCAATGCCCCGGCAAACACCCCCAGAGTTTTGGGCTTCCAGGGAGAGAGGCGCAGAAACTTCTTCATGTAGGCGTTGGTCTGCGGCGTCTGCTTCTCGGGCTTGCGTGCCGTCAGGTTCACGCAGAAGAACGCCGCATTGGCTACTTCCAGCTGTTCATGATGTGCGTGTATGAAGCTGAGCAGGCTGGGGTGGAAGTTACCGTAGCGAATGGAAGCGCCAATCAACACCTTGGCATACTTGCTGAGGTTGCACATGGGCAGGGTGTGCAGGTCGTGCATCACCACTTCGCATCCTGATATTTCCTCCAGCATGACATCCACGATTTTCCGTGTTTGCCCGTCCCGGGAAGAATAAAGCACCAAAATCTTGTCCATACCAACCTCAACTACGCCAGAATGCAGGGGTAAACAGTACCAGAAGTGTGAAGATTTCCAATCGACCAAACAACATGGCCACGATCAATATCCACTGTGCAGTGGCCGAGATATTGCCGAAGTTGGCCGACACCTCCCCCAGACCCGGCCCCACGTTGGTGAATGCCGCAGCCACGGCGGAGAAGGCCGTCACTTCGTTCAGCCCCGTCATCAGCAGCAACAGCATAAAGATGAAGAACAGGATGATGTAGGTGGCAAAGTAGCCCCAGACCGCTTCCACGATCCGTTCCGGTACGGCACGGCGTCCCAGCTTCAAGGTGTAGATGGCCCGCGGATGCACCAACCGTTTGAGTTCACGCATCCCCTGCAGGAACAGGATCATGAAACGCATCACCTTGATGCCCCCCCCGGTACTGCCGGCACAACAGCCGATGAAGGCAGAGAACATCAACAGCATGGGCAGGAAGGAGGGCCAATCCGCATAGCTGGTGGTGCTGTACCCCGTGGTCGTGCCCAGAGACACCGCCTGGAACAGGCCATGGTTGAGCGCATCCTGCCAGGTATCGTAGTGGCCGTGGAACAGCAGAGAGACGAAACAGATCAGCACCAGCACGCACTGGATGCTCAGAAACACCTTGAGCTCGGAGTCACGCAGATAACTGCTCACGCGCACCGGCTTGTGGGCAAACACCATGAAGTGCAGCGCGAAGTTGACGCTCGCCAGCAACAGGAACACCACTGTGATCAGGTTGATGGCCGGGCTGTCGAAGAAACCGATGCTGGCGTCGTGGGTCGAGAACCCCCCAACCGACAAGGTGGAGAAGGAGTGGCAGATGGCATCGAACAACGTCATCCCCGCCATCCAGTACGCGAGAGCGCAGAGGGAGGTCAGCAGCAGATAGATGAACCAGAGCGCCTTGGCCGTCTCGGCGATGCGCGGGGTCACCTTGTTGTCCTTGACGGGCCCCGGGATCTCGGCGCGATAGAGCTGCATGCCCCCGATACCCAGCAGTGGCAGCACGGCCACCGCCAGCACGATGATCCCCATGCCACCGAGCCATTGCAGCAGCTGGCGGTAGAAGAGAAAGGCCTTGGGCAGATTGTCCAGCCCGGTCAGCACCGTTGCGCCCGTGGTAGTCAGGCCGGAAAACGACTCGAAAAATGCCTCCGAGACCGACATGTTCGGCACGTCGCTGATGATGAAGGGGACGGCACCCACGCTCCCCAGCACCACCCAGAACAGCACCACGATGAGGAAGCCTTCCTTGGACCTGAGTTCCTTTTTCTGGTGGCGGTTGGGGAACCAGAGCAGGAGGCCGAGCAGGAGGGCTATGACGAAGGAGTTGACGAACTCGGTACCACCGCCATCACGATACCCAAAAGCGACCATCGCGGGCAGCAGCATGGTCGAGCTGAACAGGGCAACCAGCAGACCGACGATACGAATGATGCTCAGAATCTGCATTCCGGCTCCCTCTTCAAACTAAAAGAGCGATGGATTCTAGCCATCTAAGGGACGAAGGGATACCCGACCCTTGGTCCGGTCGGTCAATTCCTGTGCGATACGGGCCCAGAGCGCAGACTCCCACGCTACCTGAAGGGTGACGCTGGCACCATAATCGGCCACCAGCAACTGCCCTTGATGGGCAGAGATGAGGGACTCCACGGCCCCCATGTCGGTGTAGTCACACTGGATCACGGAAGAGGTCAGCTGACGTTTGATACAGGTTTCAAGTTGCTTGAGTGCTGCCCCCACACCACCGCCATAGGCCTTGACCAGGCCACCGGTCCCCAGCAGCACGCCACCGTAATAGCGCACCACCACGGCGGCGATTTCACCAAGGCCGGCCCCCATCAACTGGGCCAGCATGGGTTTGCCCGCTGTGCCCGAGGGTTCGCCATCATCACTGAAACCATAAACCTGGCTGTCTTGCGGGGCGCCGGCGACAAAAGCCCAGCAGTGATGCCGGGCTCCCGGGTGTTGCTGTTTGATCTCGTCTATCCAGGCCTTGGCGGCCTCGACGGTCGGAGTGTGGGCGACGTAGGTAATGAAGCGGCTCTTCTTGATCTCTTCGCTCACCTCCAGCGGGGCTGCCGGTATGGGGTAATCCGTCGCCATCAGAGCCCTGCTTGTCTGGTCAGGTTCTCCACCCCGTTGGCATGCAGCACCACGTTGTCCTCGATGCGAATGCCACCATAGGGACGCAGCGCCTCCACCTTGTTCCAGTTGATCCGCTTGCCCTGCTCACCCTGGCGCAGCGGCTCCAGCAGGCTGTCGATGAAGTAGAGACCCGGCTCGATGGTGAACACCTGGCCCACTTCCATCACCCGGGTGCAGCGCAGATAGGGGAACTGCTCGGGGGCCGCCAGGTGGGTGCCGCGCTCATCCTGCATGAAGCCGCCGGCATCGTGTACCTGCAGGCCGAGGAAGTGACCGAGACCGTGGGGGAAGAAGACATTGGTCACCCCGGTGTGGATCATCTCGTCCACCGACATGTCTACCAGTTCGGTGGCTTGCAGCAGGCGCGCCAGCCTGTGGTGCATCTGCAGGTGCAGCTCGCTGTAGCGGCGGCCCGGCTTGATCTCGTCGATGATCTCCTGTTGCTGTGCATCCAGCGCTGCGATCAGATCGGCGAACTCACCGCGGCGCCAGGCCCAGGTTCGGGTAATGTCGGAGGCATAACCGTGCACGTCCACTCCGGCATCGATGAGGAAGGAGTAACGCTCCGCATCCGGCACACGCTGGGTGGAGAGATGGGTGTAGTGCAGGATGGCCGCATTGCGGTTGATGGCAACAATGTTGCCGTAGGGCGCCTCATTGGCCCCCTGTCCGACCGCCTTCATGTAGGCCAGGTTGATCTCGAACTCGCTCGCCCCCGCCATGAAGGAGTCCTTGGCCGCGATGTGGCCGCGTACGCCGATGCGGTTGGCATCGCGAAGACATTCCAGCTCATAGGGCGTCTTGTAGGCACGGTGGTAGTGCAGGTAGTTGAGGACCGCCTCCGGATTGGGCTGACCCAGTCCCAGCAGCTCGGCCACTTCCAGATGGCCGCCCAGATAGGCCCACTCCTGCTTGTTGGCCGGCAGGTGATCGGCAACCTGCTCCGGGCGAGTCAGGAAGCGAATGTCGAAGAAGTCGACCCAGAAGGCGTTGGGCAACTCCGCCACCTTGTGCCAGAAGTCCACCGGCCGGTAGAACAGCAGCACCGGCTTGCTCACGCCATCCACCAGCAACCAGCAGTGAGGGTTGTCCAGCACCGGCAGCCAGGCCTTGAACTGGGGATTCACCTTGAAGGGATAATCCTGGTCATCGAGGAAGATACGATGAGTCTGGCCGGAGTGGATAGCGAGACCGCCAAGACCCTGTTGTTGCAGGATGTCGCGGGTACGCTGCTGAAGGGTGTCGAGATGCTGGGCAAAAAGTTGGCTGTAACTGCTCATGGCGTCCTGCTCCGGGCGAATGTGACTTCAGCATAACATCAAGCGAATCAAGGCTCGAGCCACCCGGCTTTCGCTTCGTGAGGTAACGCATAGGTTACAGGCTTTTTGTTATGAAGATAAAACAGACAATTAACAAACAAAGAACAATTCAATACACTGCCCACAGACAGTAGATATCAGCCGTCAGGAACGACTCATGCAAAACCTTTGTCTGTGGACACCGGATCAGGACAGGATGCAGCACTCCAACCTCCACCAGTTCATGGCCGAGGTCAATCACTTCCATGGCCTGCAACTGCGCAGCTATGCCGACCTGTATCAATGGTCGGTGGAGAAGACCACCCGCTTCTGGCCCCTGGTGTGGCAGCACTGCGGCGTCAAGGGCGAGCTTGGCAACATTGTGGCGGAGAACCGCCAGGATATGCAGCGCGCCCGCTGGTTCCCCGACAGCCAGCTCAACTTCGCCGAGAACCTGCTGCGCCGTCAGGATGAGAGCCCGGCCATCATCTCCCGCATCGAAGGGGGTCCAAGCCGGACCCTGAGCTGGCATGAGCTGGCAGATCAGGTCGCCCGCCTGGCCCAGTGGCTTCGCAGCCAGGGCATAGGCCGGGGTGATGTGGTCGCAGCCTACCTGCCCAATATCCCGGAAACCGTGGTGGCCATGCTGGCAACCACCAGCCTCGGCGCGATCTGGACCTCCACCAGTCCCGATTTTGGCGAGGCCAGCGTGGTGGAGCGCTTCGGCCAGACCCGTCCCAGGGTGCTGTTCGCGGTGGATGGCTACCGCTACGGCGGCAAGGCCATCGACATTCAGGACAAGGTGGCCAGCGTCGTCGGTCAGCTCGACAGCCTAGAGCAGACGGTGATGATCCCCCTGCTCGGCAACCCGCTGCAGCTTGGTCACAACTGGCAGCAATTGCTGGCAAGCCAGCATGATGCCCAGCTCGCCTTCGAGACCATGGCCTTCAACGACCCGCTCTACATCCTCTACTCCTCCGGCACCACCGGCAAACCCAAGTGCATCGTGCACGGCATTGGCGGCACCCTGCTGCAACACCTGAAAGAGCACCAGTTGCACTGCGACATCAAGCCGGGGGAGCGCATCTTCTACTTCACCACCTGTGGCTGGATGATGTGGAACTGGCTGGTGAGCGCCCTCGCCTCCGGCGCCACCCTGGTGCTCTACGATGGTTCCCCCTTCTACCCGGATGGCAACGTGCTGTGGGATCTCGCACGGGACGAAGAGGTCGCCCTGTTCGGCACCTCGGCCAAGTATCTCGATGCGCTGCACAAACAGGGTTATGCCCCCGTCAATACCCACGACCTGCCTGCCTTGCGCCTCATCTGCAGCACCGGATCCGTGCTGTCGCCGGAGGGGTTTGACTACGTTTACCAGCAGATAAAGCAGAATGTGCAGCTCAGCTCCATCTCTGGTGGCACCGACATCTGCTCCTGCTTCGTCATCGGCAACCCCTTGAGCCCCGTCTATCGCGGCGAGAGCCAGGGGCGCGGCCTCGGTCTCGCGGTGCAGGTATTCAACGAGGCGGGCCAGCCGGTGCTGGGTGAAAAGGGCGAACTGGTCTGCACCAAGCCGTTCCCGGCCCAGCCCATCTACTTCTGGGGGGACGAAAACGGCGACAAGTACCACGCCGCCTACTTCGAGCGGTTCGACAACATCTGGTGCCACGGGGACTGGATCGAGCTGACCCCGACTGGCGGCATCCTGTTCTACGGCCGCTCCGACGCGACCCTCAACCCGGGCGGCGTGCGCATCGGCACCAGCGAGATCTACCGCTATGTGGAACAACTCGACGAGGTGGAAGAGAGCATCGTCATCGGCCAGCAATGGAAACAGGACGAGCGGGTGGTGCTGTTCGTCAAGCTCAAGGCGGGTTGCAAGCTGGACAACGGGCTGCGTGAGCGGATTTGCCAGCAGATCAAGCGACACTGCACCGCCCGTCATGTGCCTGCCCGCATCCTGCAGGTGGATGCCATCCCCCGCACCAAGTCCGGCAAGATAGTGGAGCTGGCGGTGCGGGAAGTGGTGCACAACCGCCCCGTCAACAACACCCACGCCCTCGCCGATCCCGAGGTCTTGAACCAGTATCGCAATCGGCCGGAACTGGCTAGCTGATACCACGCTCATCTCCATCGGAGGCGCCGCAAGGCGCCTCTTTTTTGCCCGTTTTGTGATGAAGAGCTTTTACTCGATAACTGTTAAACAAATGTTTTAAATAGGTGTTGAAAATGTCTTCTTTTGGATCAATAGTGAGCCTCGCCCCCTGCTGGGGATAAAGGAGCACCATTCCCCACAGAGTGGGAACAAGGAGACACTCTCATGATCTACCAAGGCGAAACCCTGACGGTCAGCTACCTCGAAGACGGCATTGCCGAGCTGAGGTTCGATGCCCCGGGTTCAGTCAACAAGCTGGATCGCGCTACCCTGCTCTCCCTGAGCGAAGCGATCGCCGCATTACAGCAACAAGCCGATTTGAAGGGTCTGATCCTCACCTCCGGCAAAGACGCTTTCATCGTCGGCGCCGACATCACCGAATTCCTGGAACTGTTCGATCTGCCGCAAGAAGACCTGCTCGGCTGGCTGAAGAAGGCCAACGACATCTTCAGCGCCATCGAAGATCTGCCGGTGCCCACCCTCTCCGCCATCAAGGGCCATGCTCTGGGCGGCGGCTGCGAGACCATTCTCTCCACCGATTTCCGGTTGGCTGACACCAGCGCCAAGATTGGCCTGCCCGAGACCAAGCTCGGCATCATGCCCGGCTTTGGCGGCACTGTCCGTCTGCCGCGGGTGATCGGTGCCGACAACGCGCTGGAGTGGATCACCACCGGCAAGGATTACCGTGCCGATGACGCCCTCAAGGTGGGTGCCATCGATGCCGTGGTCGCCCCCGACGCGCTGCAGAGCGCCGCCGTGCAGATGATCAAGGACGCGATCAAAGGCAAGCTGGACTGGCAGGGCCGCCGCGCCGCCAAGAAGGCCCCGCTGCGCCTCTCCAAACTGGAAGCCATGATGAGCTTCACCACCGCCGCTGGTATGGTTGCCGCCGTGGCGGGCAAACACTATCCGGCCCCCATGGCCGCCGTGAAGACGGTGGAAGCCGCCGCCGGCATGGGCCGTGACGAAGCGCTGGCCGCCGAGGCCGCCACCTTCATCAAATTGGCGAAAACCGACGTGGCCAAGGCGCTGGTCGGGATCTTCCTCAACGATCAGCACATCAAGGCGCTGGCCAAGAAGGCTGCCAAGCAGGCAAACAAGGCCACCGGCCATGCCGCCGTACTGGGTGCCGGCATCATGGGGGGCGGCATCGCCTACCAGTCCGCCAGCAAAGGCATCCCGGCGGTGATGAAGGACATCAACGAGAAAGCGCTGGCACTTGGCATGAATGAGGCCACCAAGCTGCTCAACGGCCAGCTCGAGCGCGGTCGCATCGACGGCATCAAGATGGGCCAGGTGCTCTCCGCCATCACGCCGACCCTCAGCTATGACAACGTCAAAGGCGTGGACGTAGTGGTCGAAGCCGTGGTCGAGAATCCCAAGGTGAAAGCCGCCGTACTGGGCGAAGTAGAAGGGATTATTGGCGAAGACGCCGTGCTCGCCAGCAACACCTCCACCATCCCCATCTCCCTGCTGGCCAAGGGACTGAAGCGCCCGCAGAATTTCTGCGGCATGCACTTCTTCAACCCGGTGCACCGCATGCCACTGGTGGAGATCATCCGCGGCGAGCAAACTTCCGATGAAACCATCAACCGCGTGGTGGCCTACGCCGCCGCCATGGGCAAGTCCCCGGTGGTGGTCAACGACTGCCCCGGCTTCTTCGTCAACCGGGTGCTGTTCCCCTACTTCTTCGGCTTCAACAAGCTGGTTGCCGATGGTGCCGACTTCGCCGCCGTCGACAAGGTAATGGAGAAGGAGTTCGGCTGGCCGATGGGCCCCGCCTACCTGCTGGACGTGGTCGGTATCGACACCGGTCACCATGCCGGTGACGTGATGGCACAGGGTTTCCCGGCGCGCATGAGCAAGGAAGGCCGTACCGCCATCGACGTGATGTACGAAGTGAACCGCTTCGGTCAGAAGAACGGCAAGGGCTTCTACGCCTACGAGCAGGACAAGAAGGGCAAACCGAAGAAGGTGGCCGACGCCACTGCTTACGAGCTGCTGGCCCCCATCGCCAAGCCGAAACAGGATTTCGACAAGGACGCCATCATCGCACGCATGATGATCCCGATGATCAACGAGGTGGTGCTCTGTATGGAAGAGGGCATTGTCGCCACGCCAGCCGAAGCCGACATCGCGCTGGTCTACGGTCTGGGCTTCCCTCCCTTCCGCGGCGGCGTGTTCCGCTATCTGGACACTATCGGTCTGGATCGCTACGTGGCCATGGCCGACCAGTATGCCGACTTGGGCCCGCTCTACCGCGTCAGCGACAAGCTGCGCGAGATGGCTGCCCAGGGCAACACCTTCTACTGATTGCGGAAAGGAGATCCATTCATGAAAGACGTAGTCATTGTCGACTGTATCCGGACCCCCATGGGCCGGTCCAAGGGCGGCGCCTTCCGCAACGTGCGTGCAGAAGACTTGTCCGCGCACCTGATGAAATCCATCCTGCTGCGCAACCCCAACCTCGACCCGAACGAGATCGAGGATATCTACTGGGGCTGCGTGCAGCAGACCCTGGAGCAGGGCTTCAACATCGCCCGCAACGCCGCCCTGCTGGCCGGCATCCCGAAACAGGTGGGGGCGGTCACCGTCAACCGTCTGTGCGGCTCCAGTATGCAGGCGCTGCACGATGCCTCTCGCGCCATTCAGGTAGGTGATGGGGATATCTTCATCATTGGCGGCGTCGAGCACATGGGCCACGTGCCCATGAGCCACGGCGTCGACTTCCACCCCGGCATGGCGAAGTCGGTGGCGAAAGCCTCCGGCATGATGGGGTTGACCGCCGAGATGCTCGGCAAGCTGCACGGCATCAGCCGTCAACAGCAGGACGAGTTTGCGGCCCGCTCCCACCGCCGTGCCCACGCCGCCACCGTGGAAGGGCGTTTTGCCAAGGAGATCGTCGGGCTGGAAGGGCACGACGCCAGTGGCGCCCGCTTCTTCTACGACTATGACGAGGTGATCCGCCCGGAGACCACGGTCGATGGCTTAAGCCAGCTGCGCCCGGTGTTCGACCCGGTCAACGGTACCGTCACCGCCGGCACCTCCTCGGCCCTGTCCGATGGCGCCGCCGCCATGCTGGTGATGAGTGCGGACCGTGCCAAGGCCCTCGGCCTCACGCCCCGCGCCAGGGTGCGCGCCATGGCCATCGCCGGCTGTGACGCCGCCATCATGGGTTACGGCCCGGTGCCGGCCACCCAGAAGGCGCTCAAGCGGGCCGGTCTGACCGTCGGCGACATCGATCTGTTCGAGCTGAACGAGGCGTTTGCCGCCCAGTCCCTCCCCTGCGTGAAGGATCTGGGTCTGCAGGACCTGATGGATGAGAAGGTGAACCTCAACGGTGGCGCCATCGCCCTGGGTCACCCGCTCGGCTGCTCCGGCGCCCGCATCTCCACCACCCTGATCAACCTGATGGAAGAGAAGGACGCCACCCTGGGAGTAGCCACCATGTGCATCGGCCTGGGTCAGGGCATCGCCACCGTGTTCGAGCGGGTGTAAGTGAATCTCCCCTGACCGCTCGCCGATCAGGAACGCCGCCTCGGGGCGGCAACAACAGACAGAAGGCGGCCCTGCTTCCCGGCACAGCGGCCCCATCACGAATACCGGATCGGCCTGCCGACCCTGCTGTCGAGTCTGTGGAACGCGCCACACGGGGTGCGCTCCTGCCGTCGGAATCTGCGTGTTGGCCGGCCCGTTTGGGTCGGCCTTTTTTATTCTTTTCCCGCGATCGGGGCCAATCCTGAGGCTATATTGCCCATAACTTCACATTAGAGGGGGGGCTTGCTTGCTTTTTGCTCCCCCGACAGGTTCAATCTGCACAAAAAAATGGGTGGATGCACATACATATGTCAACGAGCAAACAACTGCTTATCGTCGACGACGATCGGGAGATCCGCGAGCTGCTCAACGAGTACCTGACCCGGGCTGGTTTCGAGGTACTGACCGCGGCCGAAGGGAACGAGATGCGCCAACAACTGGCCCAGCACAGCCCGGACCTCATCATTCTGGACATCATGATGCCCGGCGACGACGGCTTTACCCTCTGCCAGCAGATCCGCCGCGACTCCCAGGTACCCATCATCATGCTCACCGCCGCCTCCGACGAAGCGGATCGGGTGATCGGTCTGGAACTTGGCGCCGACGACTACATCGCCAAGCCGTTCAGCCCGCGCGAACTGCAGGCCCGCATCAAGGCGCTGCTGCGCCGCGCCGAATTCCGCCAGCCGGAGAAAGAAAAGGAACCGAGCCGTCGGCTGCGCTTCGCCGAGTGGACCCTGGACACTCTGAGCCACCAGCTGACCCACGAAGATGGCAGCCTGCTGGATCTCTCCGGCAGCGATGCCCTGCTGCTCGGCATGTTCCTGCAGCAGCCCGGCGTGGTGCTGGACCGGGATACCATCTCGGACGCCACCCGCGGTCGCGAGAGCCTGCCCATGGAACGCGGCATCGATGTGCAGATCAGCCGCCTGCGCCAGAAGCTGGGTGACAACGGCAAGAGCCCGCGCATCATCAAAACCATTCGCGGCAGCGGCTACATGCTGATCGCCGAAGTCCACGAGATCCCGTAACAGACAGACGCTACGGCGAGACCTTGAACGGGCAGAAGAGAGACCCATCACGGGGCAACGGCAAGGCACAGAGGTAAGCACCCCATGCTGATCGACAAGAGACACACGCTGCCATGACGGGGCAGAAGTTCTGGCGGGCCCTGGTGCCCCGCTCCCTGCTGTCGCGGATGCTGCTGCTGTTGCTGCTCGCCATCCTGCTCTCCCAGACCATCCTCACCGGCATCTGGATGCAGCAGATCCAGAAGCGGGAGCTGGAGGGCATGCTCAGCACCACCCGCAACCTGGCGCTGTCGGCGGCTTCCACCGTCAACTTCTTCAAGTCCCTGCCCCTGCAATACCGCCACATCGCCCTGGATCAGCTGCGCAACATGGGGGGCAGCCGCTTCTTCGTCTCCCTGAACGAGGAAGAGATCCACATCAGCGCCATCCCCGACAGCGAGCGAAAAACGCTGGTGCTCAAAGAGGTGCAGGAGGTGCTCAGCCGCAAACTCTCCGACGCCATGGCGATCAAGGTGGACTTCTCCCGCCCCGAGGAGCTGCACGTCTTCAACAACGACACCCTGCTGGCGGATCTCCCCTCCTCCTGGGCCCGCTACACCCTGTCTCTGGAGCCTATCAATCCGCCGGTGCTGGTGACCCAGATCGAGATAGAACCGGGGGAGTGGCTCTATCTGGCGGCCCTGCTGCCCGCCCCCTACATGACGCTGGATGACACCGTGATGCCAAGCAATCAGGTGCGTTTCATCGCCCTGATGACGGTCTTCCTCTGCTTCTTCACCTTCATGCTGGTGCGCTGGCAGACCCGCCCCCTGCGTCGCCTCGCCAAGGCGGCGGTCAACCTCGGCAAGGACATCGACCAGCCGTCCCTCAAGGAGGAGGGTGCCTCCGAAATCGTGGCGGCGACCCGCGCCTTCAACATCATGCAGCAGCGCATTCGCCGCTTCATCGACGATCGGGAGCGCCTCTTCAGCTCCATCTCCCACGACCTCAAGACCCCCATCACCCGGCTGCGACTGCGGGTCGAACTGCTGGACGACGAGGTGCAGATCGCCAAGTTCAACAAGGACCTGGACGAGCTGGAGCTGATGGTCAAAGGGGCGCTGCAGACGGTCAAAGAGACGGACATTCACGAGAACCTCGAGCAGATCGACGTCAACGCCCTGCTGGAGCAGATGGCGGAGGCCATGAACCTGCACGAGGATCTGCTCACCATCGAGGGGCACTGCAAGTGGCCCTATCGCGGCAAGCTGCTGGCCCTCAAGCGCTGCATCGGCAACCTGGTGGACAACGGCATCAAGTACGGCCAGAAGGTGCGCATCATCATCATGGATGACGAGGAGATGTTGATCCTCTTCATCATGGACGAGGGGCCCGGTCTGCCGGACGATCAGTTCGAGCGCATCTTCGAGCCCTACTACCGCCTCAGCACCGATGCCGCCGGCACCGGGCTGGGCCTTGGCATCGCCCGCAACATAGCCCACGCCCACGGCGGCGACCTGGTGCTGGAAAATCGCCCCCAGGGCGGCCTGCAGGCCACCCTCTCCCTACCAAGGCAGTAATGTATGAAGTGGTTGTCTTTTTCTGTCATCGCCCTGCTCTCCCTGCCCGTTTGTGCCTCCCAGGTGGAGGTATTGCACTGGTGGACCTCCGGCGGCGAGGCCAGGGCCGTGGAAGTGCTCAAGTCCGAGTGGGCCGAACAGGGCAACCAGTGGAACGACTTCGCGGTACAGGGGGGGGGCGGCAAGAGCGCCATGACGGTGCTCAAGAGCCGGGCCCTGGCGGCAAACCCGCCGGAGGCAGCCCACCTCAAGGGGTTCGAGCTGCACGAGTGGGGCAGCCTGGGCTTTCTGCGCGACCTCACCCCCATGGCCGAGCACCTCGGCTGGTACCCTCAGCTGCCCCCCATGGTGCGCGATACCCTCAGCCAGAACGGCGCCCTGATGGCGGTCCCCACCGGCATCCACCGGGTCAACTGGCTGTGGCTCAACCGCAAGGTATTCGAGCGACAGGGGCTCAAGCCCCCCACCGACTGGGCTAAGTTCGTGGCGGTGGCGGACAAGCTCAAGGAGCAGGGCATCACCCCCCTCGCCATCGGCAATGAACCCTGGCAAATCGCGGTGCTGTTCGAAACGGTGGCCCTCGGCGAAGGGGGCAAGACCTTCTATCGCAAGGCCTTCCTCGAACAGGACAGCGCCACCCTGACCGGCCCCGACATGGTGCGGGTGCTGACCCGCTTCCAGCAGTTGCGCGCTTATGTGCCCGAGAAATACGCCGGCCTGAAGTGGCACCAGGCCACCAACCTGCTGGAGAGCGGCGGCGCCGCCATGCAGGTGATGGGGGACTGGGTGAAAGGGGAGCTGAGCGCCGGCAACTACCGCCCCGGCGAGGATATCGAGTGCCTGCCAAGCCCGGGCAGCCAGGGACTGTTCAGCTACAACCTCGACTCCATCGCCATGTTCAAGCAGCGGGATCCCGCCCAGTTGCAGGCCCAGGGCGAGCTGGCCAGGCTGTTGATGACGCCGCGCTTTCAGGAGGAATTCAACCGGGTGAAGGGCTCCATCCCGGCGCTCATCAAGCCGGACATGAGCAAGTTCGATCGCTGCGCCATCCGCTCCTATCAGGATTTCCTCCACGCCGAGCAACAGGACAACCTGCTGCCCAGCATGGCGGAGGGGATGGCGGTGCCCACCAACATGCGCCAAGGGATCATGGATGTGCTGAGCAGCTTCTTCAACGACGCCAGGGCCAACCCCGAGCAGACGGCGCAGCAGCTGGAACGCGCCATGCGCTCGACCCGTTCAGGCGCGGAGCAGAAATGACAAAGGCGGACATCGTCCGCCTTTGAGTGCCGAGAGCCAGGCTCTCAGGAGGGATCGTTCTCGTCCTCATCCTCGTCGTAGTAGTCGCTGAGCTCGATCCAGAGCCCCAGTCCGATCATCACCATGGAGCCGAACCAGGTACCGGTATTACCTATCGGGCTGCCCAGCACTATCATGGCGAACGACAAGAACCCCATGCCTGCGTAGGCTTGCAATCTGCCGTAGGAGACCTGCATATTCACACCTCCTTGTTGAATATGGTTCAATTTTTATATTACTCATCGAGCGAAGCCTGGGTAGAGCCGGTTCACATTTTGGTAGCATATGCTGCATAACCGCCCCGTGGTTTGATTATTTTTTCGCCGTGAGTATCATTGCTGGCCGAATTGGTTGAAGGTTGATTATTGATGAGTGCTTTATTCTGCGGCGCAACGCACGAGCTGGACGCAATCGGGCTTCGTTGCCCCGAACCCGTGACGATGGCGCGCAAGAAGGTGCGACTGAAGGTTGATTATTCATGAGTACTGAATTCTGCAATGCGACCCACGAGTTGGACGCAATCGGGCTTCGTTGCCCCGAACCCGTGATGATGGTTCGCAAGAAAGTGCGGCTGATGGCGGATGGGGAGACCCTGCTGGTCAGCGCCGACGACCCCTCCACCACCCGCGACATTCCCAGCTTCTGCCGCTTCATGGACCATACCCTGGTCGCCAGCGAGACTGAGCAGGCCCCTTACCGCTACCTGATCCGCAAGGGTCAATAGCCCTGTACCGGAGCAAACATGACAACCATTACCCGTATCGGGACCACCCAGCGCTGGTCTGATGTGGTCATCCACAACGGCACCCTCTACGTGGTGGAAGTGCCCGCCACCGAGACCGCCGACATCCACCAGCAGACCCGTGAAGTGCTCGAAAGCCTGCAGCGTCTGCTGGAAGCCAACGGCTCCGGCGTCGACAAGATCCTGATGGCCAACATCTATCTCAAGGACATTGAAGACATCGCCGCCTTCAACGCGCAGTGGGATGCCTGGATCCCGGCCGGCACAGCACCGGTACGCGCCTGCGTGCAGGCCCGTCTCGCCCACGAAGGCTACAAGGTGGAAGTACAGCTGACTGCCGCTGTCTAATCAAAACGGGATGCCTGGCTCCCCTGATGCCGACACAGCCCCCGTCCGTGCCTGCGTGCAGGCCCGTCTCGCCCACGAAGACTACAGGGTGGAAGTACAGCTCACTGCCGCTGTCTAAGCAAAGCGGGATGCCTAGCTCCCCTGATGCCGACACAGCCCCGGTCCGCGCCTGCGTGCAGGCCCGTCTCGCTCACGAAGGCTACAGGGTAGAAGTGCAGCTCACTGCCGCTGTCTAAACAAAGCGGGATGCCTGGCTCCCCTGATGCCGACACCGCCCCCGTCCGTGCCTGCGTGCAGGCCCGTCTGGCCCATGAAGGCTACAAGGTCGAAGTGCAGCTGACTGCGGCTGTCTAAACAAAGCGGGATGCCTGGCTCCCCTGATGCCGATACAGCCCCGGTCCGTGCCTGCATGCAGGCCCGTCTCGCCCACGAAGGCTACAGGGTGGAAGTACAGCTCACTGCCGCTGTCTAAGAGGCGGTTATCCCCTCATCCCCGACTCTTCTCCCGCAAGGGGAGAAGGGGGCAAGGAGCAAAGGGCACGCACCGGCGCCAATAGAAAGGCCCCGCCATCGCTGGCGGGGCCTTTTTCATGACTGCAACGCAGGCCGCTTAGGCGGTCGGGGTCAGGGTGATGGTCACCCGACGGTTCTGGGCCTTGCCTTCGGCGGTGCTGTTGCTGGCCACCGGCTGATCCGGACCCACACCGCTGATGGCAATGCGGCTGCCGGACACGCCCTGGCCGATCAGCTGGGCGGCGACGGCATCGGCGCGATCCCGGGAGAGCTTCATGTTCAGCTCGCGGGAGCCGGTGCTGTCGGTGTGGCCGACCACGTTCAGACGGGTCTTGTCGAACTCGGCAACCACCAGGGCCACGCCGGACAGGGTGTTGGCACCGGCGGCTTTCAGCTGGGCGCTGGAGCTGTCGAAGGTGACGTTGTTCGGCATGTTGAGGATCAGCTGATCACCGTTGCGGGTCACGCTGACGCCGGTGCCTTGCAGCTTCTCGCGCAGCTTGGCTTCCTGCACATCCATGTAGTAACCGATACCGCCACCCAGGGCCGCACCGGCGGCGACGCCAGTCAGGATGCCCTTTTTGCGGTCGCCCTTGCTGGAGGAGAGCGCCCCCACGGCTGCGCCGGTCGCCGCACCCGCCAACGCGCCCCAGGCGCCCTTGGAGGTCTGGGATTCACCGGTATAGGGGTTGGTGGTACAGCCAGTGATGGCGACGGTCAGGGCAAGTGCAGGAACCAGTTTCTTGAAATGCATGAAAAAACCTCTGAAAAAGAACGACTCTAGCCGATGGCCGCGCATTCTAACCCAGAGAGGCGCCAGAGTGTGACGCGCGCATTGCGAAGATGGGCAGGGGGGCAACACGCCCCCCTGCCCCTAGCGACTTACCCGGTGCAGGCCCTCTTCGGACGGGCCCGCATCAATATTTGATATCCCGGGCCTTGTCTCGCCCCTCCTGCTTGTTGTCACGATGCTCCTGGCGGCAGTCGGCATTGCCCACCAGCCCCTCACGACACTCCTGTTTCGCGTCACGGGACTCCTGACGGGTATCCTGACGCACATCGCGGGCGTCACGGCGCTCCTGGGCCTGCTTGGTGGCCTGTGCAGGCAGGGCGGCCAGCAAGGCGGTGGCGGCAAGCAGCGCCAATACGGACTTCTTCATGATGGCTCCTTCGCCAGACAACCTGAACCGGTCCGGCGTCTTTCAATGATAGGGGAGGGGCAAGATCCCGGTAGCGCAGACTCGGCCCTCGGGGGCGTCGTTTGTGCAGCCTCGGACCTTCTTGCACAGGGCCGGCTTCCCCTCATGTTTGCCCTGACGAGCAACGTCATCCCCAGAGTGCAGCCGATCAGGCCGGGGAAGAGAGGGCGAACGGCGCTCAGTGACACGGGACTCCCTCGTGATGGCGCTCCCGATGGTGAACCCGTGTGACTGTATCCCGGCTGTACCAAGGGGCGAAAAGGCCCCTGGCCCGGCGTAACGGAACATGCTCCCGGAGTCTGGAGTGGTTGCCCCCCAGATGCGGGGTTGTCTCATTAGAGCCCATGGCCCCAGAGTGGGTGACATTTCTCACGGAGCCATGACCATGTCGTCCCTTTCCCGCCCCGCGCTGCTCATCATCGACATCCAGGTGGGCCTCCTTCACGGCCCGGAAGCCCCCCATGCCGGGGCCGAGACCCTGGCCAACATCAATCGCTTGGGCCAGGCGGCCCGCAGTGCCGCTCTCCCTGTGCTGGCGGTGCGCCACACGGGCCCGGCCGGCAGCCCCATCGCCGCCGGCAGTCCGTTCTGGCAGCTTGCGCCTGAGCTGGTCGTCGGCGAGGCCGATCGGGTGTTCGACAAGCAGCGCCCCAGCGCCTTCCATGGCACCGGTCTCGATGGCTGGCTGAAAGAGGACGGCGTGCAGACCCTGATCGTCACCGGCATGAAGACCCAGTACTGCATCGACACCACCTGCCGGGCGGCGGCAGATCTCGGCTACACCGTAGTGCTGGTGAGCGATGCCCACACCTGCATGGACACGCCGCAACTGACCGCCCCCCAGATCATCGCCCATCACAACGCCACCCTGGCCGGCCCCTTCGTGCGGCTGATGAGCAGCGACGAGGTGTGCGAGGCGCTCGGCCGCACCCTTAAGCCCTGCTGATTCAGAGCAAAAAAAGAAGGGAGGCTTGAGCCTCCCTTCTTCGTGCATTTCCCCTTCACGTCGCCGCTGCTTGCTGGCACTCGGCGTGGCAGGGGCAGGTCACCAGATGATCGTTCACCATGCCCACCGCCTGCATGAAGGCATAGCAGATGGTGCTGCCGACGAAGGTGAAGCCGCGCTTCTTGAGGGCCTTGGACATGGCATCCGACTCCGGCGAGGTCGCCGGAATGTCGCCGTTGCCCTGACGCTGGTTGACGATGGGGGCGCCGCCCACGAAGCCCCACAGATAATCGACGAAGTCGATGCCTTCCGCCTCCAGCGCCAGATAGGCGCGGGCGTTTTTGATGATCGATTGCACCTTGAGCCGGTTGCGGATGATGCCGCTGTCCTGCATCAGCCGTTCCACATCCTGCTCGTCGAACTGCACGATGCGCACCGGATCAAAATCCGCATAGGCGCGATGGTAGCTCTCGGTGCGCTTCAAGATGGTGATCCACGACAGCCCCGCCTGTTGGCCATCGAGGCAGAGCTTGGCAAACAACTCGCGGGCGTCATACACCGGCCTGCCCCACTGCTTGTCATGGTATTCGATATATTCCGGGTCTCTGGTCACCCAGGCGCAGCGCAGTTCCATTTCCTCTCCCCTGTTTTTCATCGGCCATCGGCAGGCCGCTTGCGTCGGCGACATCATAGGGCAAGCGGCAACATAGCCCCACTAATCCCCTGTAATTTCGCCTATTATCCGACCATGCCAGACGGTATACTCCCTCGGTTCACATTCAGCAAATCTTGCTCTGATTTCATTTCGCGCGAAAAACACTATGCAAAAATTCGATGTCAAAACCTTTCAGGGCCTGATCCTGCAGTTGCAGGACTATTGGTCCCGCCAGGGCTGTACCATCATTCAGCCGCTGGATATGGAAGTGGGTGCCGGTACCTCCCACCCCATGACCTGCCTGCGCGCCCTGGGCCCGGAGCCCATCGCCTGCGCCTACGTACAACCGTCCCGCCGTCCGACTGACGGCCGCTACGGTGAGAACCCGAACCGCCTGCAGCACTACTACCAGTTCCAGGTGATCATCAAGCCCTCCCCCGACAACATTCAGGAACTCTATCTGGGCTCCCTGAAAGAGCTGGGCATGGATCCCGAGATCCACGACATCCGCTTCGTGGAAGACAACTGGGAAAACCCGACGCTGGGTGCCTGGGGCCTGGGTTGGGAAGTGTGGCTGAACGGCATGGAAGTGACCCAGTTCACCTACTTCCAGCAGGTTGGCGGCCTCGAGTGCAAGCCGGTCACCGGCGAGATCACCTACGGTCTCGAGCGTCTGGCCATGTACATCCAGGGCGTCGACAGCGTCTACGACCTGGTCTGGTCTGACGGCCCCCTGGGCAAGACCACCTACGGCGACGTGTTCCACCAGAACGAAGTGGAGCAATCCACCTACAACTTCGAACACGCCGACGTGGAGTTCCTGTTCCACTGCTTCGAGCAGTACGAGAAGGAAGCCCAGAATCTGCTGGCACTGGAAAAACCGCTGCCGCTGCCTGCCTACGAGCGCATCCTCAAGGCCGCTCACTCCTTCAACCTGCTGGATGCCCGCAAGGCCATCTCGGTCACCGAGCGTCAGCGCTACATCCTGCGCATTCGCACCCTGACCAAGGCCGTGGCAGAGGCATACTACGCCTCCCGCGAAGCGCTGGGCTTCCCGATGTGCCAACGTGGCAGCAACGAGAACAAGCAAGGTTAAGGAACGGACATGGCACAACATACATTTCTGGTAGAGATCGGTACTGCTGAGCTGCCGCCCAAAGCCCTGCGCTCCCTGGCCGAAGCCTTTGCCGACAACTTCAAAGCCGAACTGACCAAGGCCGATCTGGCTTTCGGCGACGTCGAGTGGTTTGCCTCACCGCGCCGTCTGGCGCTGAAGGTAAGCGAGCTGGCTGGCGAACAGCCGAGCAAGAGCGTCGAGAAGCGCGGCCCGGCCGTGGCGCAGGCGTTCGATGCCGAAGGCAAGCCGACCAAGGCTGCCGAAGGCTGGGCCCGTGGCAACGGCATCACCGTTGAGCAGGCCGAGCGTCTGGTCACCGACAAGGGCGAGTGGCTGGTTCACACCGCCAAGGTCGAAGGCCGTCCAGCCAAAGAATTGCTGGGCGAACTGGTCGCCTCCGCACTGGCCAAGCTGCCGATCCCGAAAATGATGCGCTGGGGCGACAAGACCATCCAGTTCGTGCGTCCGGTGTTCACCGTGACCCTGCTGCTGGATGGGGATCTGGTGCCCGCCCACATTCTGGGTATCGACTCTGCCCGCACCATCCGCGGTCACCGCTTTATGGGCGAGAGCGAATTCACCATCGACAACGCCAGCCAGTACCCGCAGATCCTGCAGGAGCGCGGCATGGTGATTGCCGACTTCATGGCGCGCAAGGCCAAGATCAAGGCTGACGTCGAAGCGGCCGCTGCCGCCTTCGGTGGCGTGGCCGATCTGGACGACGCCCTGCTGGAAGAGGTCACCGCACTGGTCGAGTGGCCTGTGGTGCTGACCGCCAACTTCGAAGAGAAGTTCCTGGCCGTTCCGGCTGAAGCGCTGGTGCACACCATGAAGGGTGACCAGAAGTACTTCCCGGTCTACGACAAGAACGGCAAGCTGCTGCCGAAGTTCATCTTCGTCACCAACATCGAGTCCAAAAACCCGAGCCAGATCATCAGCGGCAACGAGAAGGTGGTTCGCCCCCGTCTCTCTGACGCCGAGTTCTTCTTCAAGACTGACCTCAAGCAAACTCTGGCCTCCCGCCTGCCGCGCCTTGAAACCGTGCTGTTCCAGCAACAGCTGGGCACCGTCAAGGCCAAGGTCGAGCGCATCGAGACCGTCGCCGGCTTTATCGCCGAGCGCATCGGTGCTGATGTCACTCAGGCCAAGCGTGCCGGTCTGCTCTCCAAGTGTGATCTGATGACCAACATGGTCGGCGAGTTCACCGACACCCAGGGTGTCATGGGGATGCACTACGCCCGTCACGATGGCGAAGACGAAGCAGTCGCCGTGGCCCTCAACGAGCAGTACATGCCGCGCTTTGCCGGTGATGCCCTGCCGTCCGGTCTGGTTGCCTGCGCCGTCGCGCTGGCCGACAAGTTCGACACCCTGGCCGGTATCTTCGGCATCGGCATGCTGCCGAAGGGTGACAAGGACCCGTTCGCCCTGCGTCGCGCCGCCATCGGTGCCCTGCGCATCATGACCGAGAAGCAGCTGGATCTGGATCTGGTTGAACTGGTTGAAGAAGCGGTACGCGTCTACGGCGACAAGCTGACCAACAAAACCGTCGTTACCGACGTGGTCGACTTTATGCTGGGCCGCTTCCGTGCCGCCTATCAGGACGAAGGCATCGGTGCCGACGTGGTGCTGGCCGTACTGGCCCGCCGCCCGACCCGCCCGCTCGACTTCGATCGTCGCGTCAAGGCCGTCAGCCACTTCCGCACGCTGGATGCCGCACTGGCACTGGCTGCCGCCAACAAGCGCGTGAGCAACATTCTGGCCAAGGTCGAGGTTCCACTGCCCACTACCGTCAAACCGGAACTGCTGGTCGATGCCGCCGAGAAGGCACTCGCCACCCAGGTTGCCGAACTGCAAGCCGAACTGGCCCCGCTGTTCGCTGCCGGTGACTATCAGGCTGCCCTCACCCGTCTGGCCGCCCTGCGCGAGCCGGTCGACACCTTCTTCAACGAGGTGATGGTGATGGCCGACGACGAAGCCCTCAAGGCCAACCGTCTGGCGCTGCTGAACAACCTGCGTAACCTGTTCCTGCAAGTGGCGGATATCTCGCTGCTGCAGTGATTACGATTTGTTGGCTAGATCAAAAAACGGCGCCGAAAGGCGCCGTTTTTATATGACACAATGCCAATACGTACTACGATATAAGCGTTTTTTGAACAACTAAGTTAATCAAACCATGGAAGGCTTATGAAAAAAATATTACTTACCACCACCTCTTTATTATTTATCAACTCTTCATTTGCGGCTGATGATGCTCAAATATCTCGTTTAGTACGAGACTACAGTGAGACTATCGCTTGCCAAGTAGATAGTGAAGGGGAGCCCGGCGAGTTAAAACAATATAGTTCAGTGAGATTATCAGAAGGTTATTCTGCTGAGGATGATTTAGGCTCGAAATGGTTGGTTTATTGGGCTGGAGACGTAGGATGTGGTGGTGGGAATGGATCTCGGCAACCACAACTAACCGTAGTTGCAATTAATGGTTTCAGGAATACACCTGTTGTTGATATTAGTTATAAATTGCCTGATACCAATCTTGTGCAGGTAACTGAAATGAAAATCGATCAAGGCACGGTAACCATTTCCGGTCTTGCTTATGGGGCTAACGATACCCAACACGCTCCAAGAAAAAAAGTTACATATAAATTTAAATTTGACGAACAAACCGATAAAATTATCCTGCAGTAAATATTAAAACTATTTTTTATACAGATATCTTTATCACCAGCCCCCGACCTCAAATCGGTATCTGATTACACCATATCGACGAAAGGTGGGGGCATTTGCCTTATCCAGCCGTATTTCCCTACGGCTGGCCGCCCCTGCTGCATTGACCTTGGGTTACCATAACCCCCCTCATCCCCCCCTCCCCCCACAAGGAGAGAAGGGGCAACTCGTTCGTCCGATTAAGCGGCACTTATCGAACCTGCGAGGCGGTGGCTGGCGCTCTACGCCGGTTGCTCAAGATCGGCCAGTGGCCTTTGCGGGCCTCGAATCGGCCTATTTGTGCCATCGGGGCACACTGCGAGGAGGCATAAGCAAAAATGGGGGCATTTTCCGCAATGCCATCGAATCAGCTTATACCGCTTGCCCCGACTGGTTGGCGGGCAAGACGTGGCCTTGGAGGATGCCAGCGAGGTCAATCCCGGTCCCGAAAAAGGGACAAACAGGCCCACAAGCGGCGGCGCCTGACCCACCATGGACGCCTGTCGGGCAGAAACCAGACCAACCTCTGATATGCCAGAAGACGGCCTGCCTATCCGTAGGAATAACCTCTGCCGGCGAGAGAGGAGCTGTTATCCTTTGAGGCAATCTCTCGCGACCCCACGCCTCGAAAGGAACGTCATGGACATACCTGCCGCCCCGTCCTCCACCCTCTGCCAGCAGTGTCATGAGCAGGTGGATCTCGACTTCGATTTCACCATGGCCTTCCAGCCCATCGTCGATTGCAGCCAGCGCACTGTCTTCGGCTATGAGGCCCTGGTGCGGGGGCTCAACAACGAGTCGGCGCAGAGCGTGATTGACCGGGTCAACGACGACAACCGCTACCGCTTCGATCAGCTGTGCCGGATCAAGGCCATCGCGCTGGCGGCACGGCTCGGGATGAAGGGGATGCTGAGCATCAACTTCCTGCCCAATGCGGTCTATCGCCCGGAGCGCTGCATCCGCACCACGTTGCAGGCGGCCCGCGAGCATCTCTTTCCCATCGAGCAGATCATGTTCGAGTTCACCGAGGTGGAACAGGTGCAGGACAACCGCCATATTCGCGGCATCGTGGATCACTATCAGGCCCTGGGCTTCAAGACGGCGATCGACGACTTTGGCGCCGGTTACTCGGGCCTGAGCCTGCTGGCCGATTTTCGCCCCGACATCATCAAACTCGATATGCACCTGCTGCGCGGCATCGACCAGGACCCGATCCGTCAGGCCATCGTTCGCCACTGTCTGGCGCTGTTTACGGAGTTGCAGATCACCCCGCTGGCGGAGGGGGTAGAGACCCGCGACGAGATGGCCTGCCTGCGGGAGATGGGCGTCAGCCTGATGCAGGGCTATCTGTTTGCCCGCCCCGGCTTCGAAACCCTGCCCGAGGTGGATTTCGCCAGCCTGTAAGCGGCGCTGGCCATCGCCCTTGGTTGGCGTTCATTCGGGCAAGGCGGGACGGGAGGTGGCCTGGAGGGTATCCACGGGCGGACGGCAGAAAGCGCTGGACCGGGCAACCCCCTGGGCTAGGATGGGACTGTCACCCTTTGCAACCACCGCTCTGACAGGGACACCATGGCGCAGGTTTCAGGATACCGCTTCTTCGCTCTTTCACTGCTCTTGCTGCTGGCCTTCCAGGTATGGGGGGCGCAAGGCAGGGGCAACATCACACTGGTAAGCTCCCTGGAAACCAGGGAGTCCCCCTATGGTCGCTGGCTCGATCTCATCTATCGGGATGCGTTCGCCCGCCTGGGCTATGACTTCCAGTACCAGGGCTACCCCGGGGGACGGGCCCCCCTGCTGGCAGAGCAGGGACAGGTCGATGGCGAGATCCACCGCGCCGCCAGCTACCAGCAGCAGACCCGCACCCTCCAGCGCGTGCCCGAGCCCCATTTCGCCGTCTCCTATCAGGCCTATGCCCACCAGCCCGGGATCCAGCTGCAGGGGTGGCACAGCCTGCAGGGCACCGGTTATCGGGTCGAGTTTCGCCGTGGCGCCAAGCTGCCGGAGATGATGCTGGGCAAGGTGGTGGCACCGGACCGGCTCTTTGCCATCGCCACCGCCGAGCAGGGGATGGGCAAGCTGCTCAAGGGGCGCAGTGACCTCTATGTGGAGCAGACCCTGATTGCCAGCCAGGCCCTCGCCGCCCTGACGCGCCAGGACCCGGGCTATGCCGGCATCTACTCCGCCGGGGTGATGGAGCTGGCCGATTCTTACGTCTATCTGCACGAACGGCATCAGGATCTGCTGGCCCCCCTTGCCGGCGTGATCCGGCAAATGAAGCAGGACGGCACGGTGGCGCGCTATGAGCAGCAGGCCATGGCGGCTGGGGGCACCAGCCAACCTTAACGTCCTCTTTTTCCGCACGCCTTCCCGCGCCCTGACCATGCAGGAGACCCGGGGCGATCAATTCTGTCGCAGAGTCATGGCCGCAGCGGGCACCCTGTTCGTCAACACCACGTTGACAAAAACGCCCCCTGTATCAGGGAACTCGCCATATAAAACCCCATCGACCTTGTGTTCATCTGACTTGCGGCCAAAAGGCACCATGTCCGTCTGTACATACCCCAAATCTTGCAACATCCCCCGCTCCGACCGCCTCATCATTTCGATGGAGTCCCGTCATCGTTCAGGCATATCTTCCCCTCGAGGCCCGTGCCAGGGCCCGATCACAGGAGCAATACATAATGAAAAAAGCAGTAACGGCCGCCTTGCTGGCCATGATGATGGCGGCCTCGGTTCAGGCGGCAGACAAGGTGACCACGGTGCCGGTGCACTTCGCCAAAGGCGCGCACAGCGCCAAGGTTGACGGCACCTTCTCCGGTTATGACACCATCAACTACACCCTTGGCGCCAAAGAAGGCCAGACCATGACGGTCGCCATCACCGGCAGCACCAATGCCAACTTCAACGTCTTCGCGCCGGGCGCCATCCCGGGTCAGGCCGAGGCTCTGGGCGGCGGCAACGTGGACACAAAATGGCAAGGCACCCTGCCCAAGTCGGGCAAGTACCTGATCCAGGTCTACCAGATGCGCGCCACCGCCCGTAAAGGCGCCAAGGTCCCCCACTCCCTCTCGGTCGGCATTCAGTAACCGACGCCAATATTGCCTGTGTGACAAGCAAGAAGGAGCCCATGAGGCTCCTTCTTTGTCATTGTGTGCTGGCACTGCGACCCGGGTAACGGCTCAGCCCTTGTAGGCGGGCAGCAGGTCCACCATGTTGAGCAGGTGGAAGGCGGCGGTCAGCACGCCGAACAGGATCACCAGGACAATCATGAAGAGGCCACCGGGGGCGCGGAAGCCCTCGCCACCTTCTTCGCGCCGGGCCGCCCGCACCTTCCAGGCCAGCAGGGGCGGGATGATGCAGGTCCACAGGGTCGCCACGGCGCCCGCATAGCCGATGGCCACCAGGAAGCCGAACGGGAACAGCAAGGAGAGCACGAGGGGCGGCAGGAAGGTCACCGCCCAGGACTTGGCGCGGCCACCCCGGCTGTTGTCGAACTTGAACAGATCCGCCAGGTAGTCGAACACCCCGAGCCCCACCCCGATGAAGGAGGAGAGGATGGCCGCCATGGAGAAGGCGTTGAGGGCGCTGGCCACCGCCTTGGACTCGATCACCGAACCGAGGGCCTTGAGCAGGGCATCCACGTTGCCCCCCTCTGCGATCACCTGGCCGAACTCGCTGCGGGGCAGGTTGCCAAAGACGCTCACCAGCCAGATGAGGTAAAACGCGAGCGCGATCAGGGTGCCCCCCAGAATGGCGCGGCTGGCACGGCGCTCTTCACCGTAGTAGGCGCGCATGGAGGAGACCGAATGGTGGTAGCCGAACGAGGTGAGCGCCACCGGCAGCATCACCAGGGCATAGGGGGCGTAGCTCACTTCGCTGCCCACCCGGTCGAGCAGCAGATCGAGGCGCACGTTCATCGACAGGCCCGAGATGCCGAAGGCAAAGCTCAGCCCCATCAGGATCACCAGCAACACCGAGATGCGGTCCACCGCCCGGGTGGAGTGCCACACCAGCAGGGAGAAGGCCAGGGTAAAGAGCACGGACGCCCACTGGCTGCCCATCCCCGTCATGCCGTCGATGATGAGACCGGCCGAGGTGATGTAGGCATAGAGCAGGATGCCGCCGACGAAGTAGACGCTGAGATTGTTGAGGGCGTTGACCTTCTCCCCCAGCAGATCCCGGGTCACGGTATCGAAGGAGACGCGCAGGGGATAGCCCCGATAGGACTCCAGCAGCATCCAGCCGGAGACCGTCATCACCACCATGGTCAGTGCTACCGCGAGCATGGACCAGAGGGTCCAGGCGCCCGCCCCCGCACTCGGCAGCCCCAGCATGCCGGCCCCCACACAGACGCCGGCAATGATGCATGCCCCGCCCACCAACGATGGTTTCTGTTCCATTACTCCCCCAAACGGATTGTCGACTGGTCACGGCACACCGCCGTGCTTCTCCTGCGTTCGCCACTGCTGGCGCCGGGGGACTTTACCCTGCATGCCTTCGGGTATCAAATCCGGAGGGAAAATGGGGGGAAATGGGCCGGATCCTGCGCCCCATCCGTGAAATATGCTCGGGATGGGGCCAGGTTCAGCACACCAGGGTCAGCCGGTGTAGACGGGCAGCAGACCTGCCATGGCCATCAGGTGGAAGATGGCGGTAAGCACCCCGAAGACGATGACGGCCACCACCATGGGCTGGCCGCCGGGGGCCTTGAACCCCGCCTCGTCCGGGGCCAGCTCCCGGGACTTCTTCGCCAGCAGGGCCGGGATGATGCAGGCCCAGACGGTCGCCGCAGCCCCGGCATAGCCGATGGCCACCACGAAGCCGAACGGGAACATCAGGGAGAGCGCCAGGGGGGGCAGGAAGGTCACCGCCCAGGACTTGGTGCGACCGGCGCGGCTGTTGTCGAACCGGAACAGATCCGCCAGATAGTCGAACACCCCGAGCCCCACCCCGATGAAGGAGGAGAGGATGGCCGCCATGGAGAAGAGGTTGATGGCCTGGGAGACCTGCCTGGACTCGATCACCGAGGCCAGCGCCCCGAGCAGCACATCCACGTCGCCCCCCTTGGCGATGACGGGGCCGAAGGCGGGGCGAGGCAGGTTGCCGAAGATGCTGAGCAGCCACAGCAGATAGAGCGCCAGGGCGATCAGGGTCCCCCCCAGGATCGCCTGCCTGGCTTTCTGCTCCTCACCGTAATAGGCGCGCATCGAGGCGACCGAATGGTGATAGCCAAACGAGGTGAGCGCTACCGGCAACATGGCCAGGGCGTAAGGGGCGCGGCCCAGCTCCTCGGCAAAGGAGTTGAACAGCTTGGTGGTGTCGACCTTGCTGGCAAGCCCGGAGACCCCGAACATGAAGCTCAGCACCATAAAGACGATCAGGACGACCGAAATCCTGTCCACCGCCCGGGTCGAATGCCAGACGAACCAGGAGAACACCAGCACGAACAACACCGAGGCCAGCTGGCTATTGATGCCCAGCAGGCCGCCCAGGATGAGACCCGACGAGGTGATGTAGGCATAGAGCAAAATGCCGCCCACGAAATAGACGGTGAGGTTGTTGAAGAGATTGATCCTGCGACCGAGCAGATCCTTGGTCACCGAGTTGAAGGAGGCAGTCAATGCGTAGGGTTTCAGGGCTTCCAGCAGCATCCAGCCTGAAACCGTCATGACGACCATGGTAAGAATGATGGCGAGGGTTGACCAGCTGGTCCAGGCCCCGGCTCCCGCGCTCGGCAGCCCCAGCATGCCGGCACCGACACAGACGCTGGCAATGATGCAGGCCCCTCCGATGACGGACGGTGTTGATGTCATGTGTGTCACTCCAAATCTTTCACAGAGCAGTAAAAAAAAGGGCACAGAAAAATCTGTGCCCCTGACTCGTTATGCTTCTATCAATTTTTTCTGCGTCTTGCCGGCTGACGGGTCGTTATGCTCGACCTCTTTCAGTCTGGCGGTGAAGTGGCGCAGCACGGCCGGCTCGTAAATGAAGTCGAGCCCCTTCACCCGGTGGGCGTTTTTCTTCACCTCGCCGAAGGCCTCGATGACAAAGTCCATGTGGGTCTGGGTATAGGTGGCACGGGGAATGGTCAGGCGCAGCAGCTCCGCCGGGCAGGGATGCTGCTTGCCGGTGGCGGGGTCGCGCCCCAGCAGCAGGGAACCTATCTCCACCGCGCGAATGCCGGCGACCTTGTAGAGCTCGCAGGCCAGGGCGTGGGCCGGGAACTGATCCGCCGGGATGTGGGGCAGCAGCTTGCCCGCATCCACGAAGGCCGCATGGCCCCCCGCCTGCTGGCACACCACGCCGATGGCCTCCAGCCCGTCCACCAGGTACTGCACCTGGCCGATGCGATAGGCCAGCCAGTCCTGGCGCATGCCGTCCCGCAGGCCCACCGCCAGGCGCTCCATGGCGCCCCCTTCCAGGCCGCCATAGGTCGGGAAGCCCTCCTGCACCACGCACAGGGTGCGGCACTCGGTGTAGACGTCCAGCATGCTGTCATCCTTGAAGCACAGCAGCCCCCCCATCTGCACCATGGCATCCTTCTTCGCCGACATGGCGAGGCCGTCGGCGTACTTATAGGACTCCCTGGTGATCTCCTCGATGGTCCAGTTCGCGTAGCCGGGCTCCCGCTGCTGGATGAAGTAGGCATTCTCGGCGAAGCGGGCGGAGTCCATGATGACCGGGATGTCGTACTTTCTGGCGATCTCGTACACCGCCTTCAGGTTGGCAATGGAGACCGGCTGGCCACCGGCGGAGTTGCAGGTGATGGTGCTGACGATGTAGGGCACGTTGGCGGGGCCCGCCTCCAGGATGGCCTCTTCCAGCTTCACCAGATCGAAGTTGCCCTTGAAGTCGGCGGTGACCGAGGTATCGAACGCCTCCCTGGTGTAGACGTTCTTCGCCACGCAGCAGTTGATCTGGGTGTGGCCCTGGGTGGTGTCGAAGAAGTAGTTGGAGAGGGCCACCATCTTCTTGCGATCCAGCCCCTTCTCCTGCTCCCGCTTCTTGATGAGCACGGGGATGTAAATCTGCTCGGCGCCGCGCCCCTGGTGAGTGGGGATGGTCAGGGAGTAGCCGAAGATCTCCTGCACCGCCTGTTGCAGGGCATAGTAGCTGCGGCTGCCGCTGTAGGCCTCGTCACCGCGCAGCATGGCGGCCTGCATGTCCTGGGTGATGGCGCCGGTGCCGCTGTCGGTCAGCAGGTCGATGAAGACGTCTTCGCTGTCCAGCAGGAAGGGGTTCATGCCCGCCCGGACAATGGCCTCTTCCCGATAGGCACGGGTGGTGCGCTTGACCGGCTCGATGACACGAATACGGAAGGGTTCGGGCAGATGCTTGAAGTTTTCCATAATATAAACACCCCAGATTTAAATATTCAAAATGAGTCTCTTCCCCCGCCGAAAATAGAATGTCCGGCAGGTGGGAAATATTGAGAAATGGGTGCACGACATCGCCTCGCCAGAATAAACAGGCGAAGACAGGTGCAGCTATTTCAGTTCAGGAATGGAGGCGGGCTCGTGGCATGGCAGGCATGCCGCGCCGCCGCGGGGAATTACAGCGGGAAGAAGAACGCGATCTTATGGTCCAGGGTAAACCACTTGGGATAGCTGACCTTGATATTCATGTTGTTGCTCATCCAATTGATATTAACAACGCCAAATAACAGCACCCATTATGGTGGGGAGCGCTATATGATCAATTGCAATATGAGCAAAGTGGGATGGCGCTAACAATTTGGCGGGGGATTTTTATACAGCTTATTATCGCCAATCCGAAAGATCCCCCCATCATCCACCTTTGCCCTTTCCCCCCTCAGTGGCTCAACCAGGGCAGCCGCTGCAACAGCTCGTAGCGGTCAGGGATCGGTGTCTGGCTGACCCAGAGATCCAGCAAGCCGTAAGCGAGCAGCGGCAACACCAGCAGCAACAGACAGAGCAGCCCCAGCAGTTGGCGGGAGGCGAGTCGCTGCCCTTGCGTGCCAAGATGCAGGGCATCGGCCCGCTTGGGGCAGGCGGCCACGCAGCTCTGGCAACTGGTACACTCGAGGCTCTGCACCGCGATGAGCTGGTGCACCTGGATGCGCGAGGGGCAAACCCGGCTGCACTTGTCGCAGTCGTGGCCCGCACTTCGCAGGCAGCGGTCCGGGTCGCGGCGAATGCGCAATGGGGTCAGCAGGCCGAGCAGGGCGAACCAGGCGCCATAGGGGCAGAGGTAGCGACAGAACCCTTGCCGGAAGGTGGCGGTGAGCAGCAGCACCCAGCCAAGGCACAGGCCCGAGATCAGGGTCAGGTTGAAGAAGAAGGCCCCCATCTTCATGTCCGCCGCCTGATGGTAGGGGCTGGCAAGGTAGCCGGGCAGGGCGGCGGCGGGTACCGCCAGCAATATGATGAAGAGCAGAAAGGCGAGCACCAGAAACTTCTGGCCGCGCAACACGGCATCGAGCCAGCGCGGCGGGGTCCACTCCCCCGGCAACAGGCGCGAGCGCAGGCCGTGCAGCCACTCCCCCACCAGCCCGAGCGGGCAGAACCAGGCACAAAACGCCCGACCCAGCAGCAGGGCCGACAGGGAGAGCACCAGCACGGTGACGGTGGCCGCCGGGTGATGGGGGTCCGTCAGCCCCTGCCCGAGCCAGGCCCGCAGCCCGAGACCACCTGCGATGGGCAGGAAACCGTCCACCACGTCAGGGCGCACCAGCCAGGGGCTCATCCCCTGCCCCAACTGTCCGATATGAACAACATATTGAACCGCCACCAACCACCAACATAGCAGCAATAGCTGCCTGGTAGCCGTTCTGAGACGTTGACTGTCTATATGAGCCAGCATGAGCAGGGGGTGATAGCGCAGCCAGATCGCCAGGGTCGTGGCCACCAGCCCCAGTGCGAGCCAGAGTACCGAATCCGCCACCAGCAGCCAGAGCGCGGCGGCCAACAGCAGAGAGAGCGTCCAGCCCCAACCGCTGCGGCCCTGCCACAACAACAGGACCAGATAGACCAGACCCGAGGTCATGGTCAGGGCTTCCAACAGGCTCATGTTTCCCTCACTGTGCTCATCCGAATCGAGGGGGCAGGATAACCAACATCTGAGTTGATGATTTTGATCTGCATGGGCAGAGGGGGCATTTGCCCGCTCCGCCCCCTCAGCCTTAAACCCCGTTATTTGCGGCTGTGGAACAGCGGCTGGTCGGATTCGGCCTGCTCGGCCCAGAAGTGGATATTGAAGCGGGCATCCTCCGACAGCTCCACCCTGTGCCAGTACTGGGGCGGGCTGGTGGCAAACTCCCCGGCCCGGATCACCAGGCTCACCTCCGGCTCCTCGGCCTGTTCGTCGGCAAAGCCGTGATAGGTGACGGTCCCCTCCATCACGCAGAGCTGGCCGAACACCCCGGCCGCGGTGTTGTGGTGGGTGAGCAGGGCCTGGGGCACGTTCTGGCGGGTGAAAAAGGGGGTGGAACGGCGTACCACCCAGTGAGACGGGATCAGTTGCATGGCCATATCGGTTCTCCTCGTGTGGCCGGGTCGACCCGGCCGGTGCAATGAAAGGGGTTAACGGGGCAGCTGACGCAGCAGCGGGAAGGCGGCGCTCATCTGGTCACCCCCCACCACGAAGCCGCACAACTCGCCTGCTTGGTCGCGGGCCTCGGCCACCATGCCGTGGCTGTTCCAGCGGCACTGCCAGGCGAGATCCTCGCCCCGGGTGCGACCGGCCAGTTGCAGCGGGTAGCGCGGCGTCTTCACCTTCACCAGCATGGGCGGCAGGGTCAGCGGGGTCGGTGTGCCGAGCAGGGTGCGCGCCAGCGCATTGGCCCCCAGCACGATGGGTTGCAGGAAGGGGAGCAGCTGACCTTGCCACTGCACGCAATCCCCCAGCGCGAAAATATGGGGATCGCTGGTCTGCAGCCGATCGTCGACCAGGATGCCGCGCTCCACTGCCAGCCCGGCCCCGCGGGCCAGGGCCAGATTCGGCCGCAGGCCGATCGCGGCGATCACCAGATCCTGCTCGCTGACGCGCCCGTCACTCAGGGTGACGCGCCAGCCATCCCCCGGCTGGGCATCCATCCTGGCGAGACCCGTCCCGAACTGCAGACTGACCCCCTGGGTGCGCAGGGCCTGTTGCAGCGGCTCGGTCAGGGCGGCCGGCAGCAGGGCGCTTAAGGGGCTGTCGGCCAGATCCACCAGCGTCACCTCTTTTCCTGCGCTCGCCATGTCCATCGCCAGCTCGCAGCCGATGAGCCCCGCCCCCAGCACCAGGATGCGGCGGGCCTGGCGCAGTTGCGCCTCGATGGCGGCGAACTCCTGCTGGCTGTTGAGGGTGACCAGGGATTCGCTGCCCGGCAGATCGGGGCGCGCCGCACTGGCACCGGTGGCCAGCACCAGCTTGCCGTAGGGGAATTCCCCTCGTTCGGTCAGCACCAACCGCCGGGCAGGGTCGATGCCATGCACCGGGCAGTGGGGCAGCAGCGCGATGCGCTGCTGCTCGGCAAAATCGCTGCCGCTCTGACGGGTCATGGCTGCGGCAGGGCAGCCCCGACTCACCACGTGGCTCAAGTCGGGCTTGTTGTACTCATCGCCGCTGTCGGCGGTGATGAGGCGGATGGGCTGCCCGGCATCCAGCTTGCGCAGGCTCTTGACCAGTTGCTGGGCGGCGAAGCCGCTGCCGATCACCACTATCTCGTCACTGCTGGGGACGGCGCTCATACACAGGCCTCCACGGCGCAGGGTTCGAACACCTCCTTGCCGATGCCGCAGCCGGGGCAGAGGAAGCTCTCCGGTACCTGGGCCCAGGGGGTGCCCGGTGCCACCAGCTGATCCGGCTCCCCCAGCGCCGGGTCATAGACCCACTGGCAGACCGTGCAGAGCATGGCCTGGTCGTCATCCCATTCGGCGGCGGCCGCTGCGGCTTGCGGCTCAACAGCAGGCATCGCGGGGACGGGCGTCACGATTGTCTGGGTTGTGGTGATCGGGCGGGGTGCGTCCAGCGGGTGCAACGCCCACTGACGGGCGAGCTGGCGGCCATGCTCACGGCATTCCGCCAGCGCCGAGCCATCCGGCCGCCACTTGGCCTTGAGAGAGATGCTGATATCGAAGCCCGCATCCATCAATCGGGTCTGGATCCGGTCCACCGCGCCACCGGTCCAGCCGTAACTGCCGAAGGCCGAGGCGCGCTTGTTGCGAAAACGCAGGCCGGTGATCTCTTCGAGCATGCCCGCCACCTTGGGCATCATGACGTTGTTCATGGTGGAGGAGCCCACCAGTATCCCCTTGGAGCGGAACACCTGGGTCAGGATCTCGTTCTTGTCGTGGCGGGCCACGTTGTAGATCTTCACCGCCACGCCGGGGTCCACCTCGTGGATGCCCTGGGCGATGGCGTCGGCCATCATGCGGGTGTTGTTGGACATGGAGTCGTAGAAGAGGGTGATGCGGTCTTCCTGATAGTGGTCGGCCCACTCCAGGTATTTCAGGATGATCTGGGTGGGGTCCTCGCGCCAGACGATGCCGTGGGAGGTGGCCACCATGCTCACCGGCAGGTTGAAGCCGAGCACCTCCTTGATCTTGGCGGTCACCAGCGGGCTGAAGGGGGTAAGGATGTTGGCGTAGTAGCGCTGGCACTGCTCCATCAGCTCGGTCTGGTCCACCTCGTCGTTGAACAGGTGCTCGTCGCAGTAGTGCTGGCCGAAGGCGTCGTTGGAGAAGAGCACCGCATCCTCGGTCATGTAGGTCATCATGCTGTCGGGCCAGTGCAGCATGGGGGTCTCGATGAACACCAGCTGCTTGCCGTTGCCGATGTCCAGGCTGTCACCGGTTTTGACCGGGTGGAAGTTCCACTCCGGGTGGTGATGATGGCCGGTGATGGAGTCGATGGCGTTGTGGGTGCAATAGATGGGGGTGCCGGGGATGCGGGCCATCAGCTCGGTCAGGGCGCCGGCGTGATCCTCCTCGGCGTGGTTGATCACCACGTAGTCGATGGAAGCGAGATCGATCTCGGCCGCCAGGTTCTGCACGAACTCACGGCTGAACTTGTGATCGACGGTATCGATCAGCACATTCTTCCCTTCGCGGATGAGGTAGCTGTTGTAGCTGGTGCCCTTGTGGGTCTTGTACTCGGTGCCGTGGAAGTCGCGTACCTCCCAGTCCCGTTGGCCGACCCAGTGGATGTTGTTCTTGACGTGAATGCTCATCAGGCAGTTCCTCGAATGCAATAGTGGATGTTCAACTGAACCAGCTATTGCAGCGGACGTGCCAACTTGTAACCCATTGTTTTTAATGGCTTCTCATATCACTCGTTGTCATTAAGACACCACACCTTTATAGTCAAAATCACAAACATACTGTCATTTGGACAATTATCGTGATCTCGACCGACAGCCTGGCGCGCATCGCCCTCGACCTGCAACTCGGCATCTCTCATCAGGACCGCTTCCACCGCCTGATCCAGAGCGTGCGCAGCCTGCTGAAATCGGATGCCTCGGCCCTGCTGCGCTACGAGGGGGGCCAGTTCATCCCGCTGGCCATCGACGGCCTGATGCAGGACGTGCTGGGGCGCCGCTTCGCCCTCAAGGATCACCCGCGCCTCGAGGCCATCGCCCGCGCCGGGGATGTGGTGCGCTTCCCCGCCGACAGCGCCCTGTCCGACCCCTATGACGGCCTGCTGCCGGATCACGACGACTTCAAGGTGCACGCCTGCGTCGGCCTGCCGCTCTTCTCGGATCAGGCGCTGATCGGCGCCCTGACCATAGACGGCATGAACCCGGCCCAGTTCGACGGCATCAGCGACGAGGAGCTGCGTCTGGTGGGGGCCCTGGCCGCCGCCGCCCTCGACAACGCCCTGCTGCTGGAGCGGCTCGCCCGCCAAAGCAGCGAGCCCCTGGTCCACGGCACCCGGCCCGGCCCCGAGCAGCCGGAGATGGTAGGCCACTCCCCCGCCATGGCCCGGCTGCGCCACGAGATCGAGGTGGTGGCCAGCTCGGAGCTGAACGTGCTGATTTTGGGGGAGACCGGGGTCGGCAAGGAACTGATCGCCAAGGCGGTGCATGGCGGCTCGCCCCGCGCCCATGCCCCCCTGGTCTACCTCAACTGCGCCGCCCTGCCCGAATCCGTGGCCGAGAGCGAGCTGTTCGGCCACGTGAAGGGGGCCTTCACCGGCGCCATCCACAACCGGGCGGGCAAGTTCGAGCTCGCGGACAAGGGCACCCTGTTTCTCGACGAGATAGGGGAGCTTTCCCTGGCGCTGCAGGCCAAGCTGCTGCGGGTGCTGCAATACGGCGATCTGCAGCGGATCGGTGACGACACCCCGCTCAAGGTGAATGTGCGCATCCTGGCGGCCACCAACCGGGACCTGAAACAGGCGGTGGTCGAGGGGCAGTTTCGGGCCGACCTCTACCACCGGCTGAGCGTGTTCCCGATCCACGCCCCTGCACTGCGGGAACGTCCAGGCGACATTCCCCTGCTGGCCGGTTACTTTTGCGAGCGCTGCCGGCTCGGCCTGGGGCTGGAGCAGCTGCGTATCCAGCCACAGGCGCTGCAACTGCTCGAGCGCCACGACTGGCCCGGCAACGTGCGCGAGCTGGAGCACGCCATCCACCGCGCCGCCGTGCTGGCCAGGGCCGAGCAGGGCAGCCCCTCGCCGACCCTGGAACCCCACCACTTCAACCTGGGGCCGACGGGCTCATCCCTGCCCGCCGACACCGTCAGCCAGCCCGCCTCCCCGGCCATTGCCGGCCTGGGCCTTCGCGCCGCCACCGATCTGTTCCAGCGCCAGCTCATCGAGCAGACCCTGACCGCCCATGACGGCAACTGGGCCGCCACCGCCCGGGCGCTGGATCTGGACGGTGGCAACCTGCACCGCCTCGCCAGGCGGCTCGGCCTCAAGGCCTGACGCCCCCAGATACGAGAGGGGCCCAAAAACAGAAACCCCCTCGCTGGCGAGGGGGTTTCTTGTTCATGGTACCCGTGGCGCCGTCAGCGCAGGGACTTGACCGAGCGGCGGACGATAAGCTCGGGCTGCACCGTCATGGACTCCACTTCCAGCTCCTTGTTGCGGATCCGGCTCACCAGTTGCTGCACCGCCAGCAGACCGAGCTCGGCCTTGGGGTGGCGGATGGTGGTGAGCGGCGGGCTGGAGAAGCGCGCCATCTCCACGTCGTCATAGCCGATCATGGAGATATCGTCCGGCACCTTGACCCCGGCCTCCCAGGCGGCGCAGATGGCACCGATGGCCATGGGATCGTCGAAGGCGAAGACCGCAGTCGGGCGAGGGGTGAGGGCCAGGATGCGCTGCATGGCATCGAAGCCGCTCTGGCTCTCGTAGTCCCCTTCGAAGATCTGCTCTTCTTTCAGGGTCATCCCCTGTTCAGCCAGGGCATCGCGCACCCCGTCCAGCCGTTGCTGGGTAGTCGGCTTGGCGAGATGGCCGGTGATGCAGACGATGTTGGTGTGGCCCTGCTCCAGCAGATGGCGCACCGCCAGACGCGCGCCGATGCGGGCGTTGTCGTTGATCACGTTGGCGAAATCGCACTCGTTGCCCCAGTCCAGCACCACCTGCGGCACCTTCTTGTGGATGCGCAGCATGTCCCTGAACTGGGTGTCGATATCGGTCCCCAGCACCAGCAGACCGTCCACCCGCTTTTCCATCAGCATGCGCAGATAGTGCTGCTGGCGGGGCGGCTGGTTCTCGGTGTTGCACAGGATCAGGCTGTAACCCTGCTCGAAGCAGTAGGCTTCCACCCCCTGTACCACTTCCGCGAAGAAGGGGTTGGCACTGGTGGTCACCAGCATGCCGATGGTCTTGGTCGAATTGATCTTGAGACTGCGCGCCACCGAGTTGGGCGCGTAGTTCAGCTCTGCCACCGCCTCAAGCACTTTCTGGGTTGCGTCTTCGCTGACCCGACGGGTGTGATTGAGTACATGTGAGACGGTGGAGATGGATACGCCTGCGCGCGAGGCGACATCCTTGATAGTTGCCATCTCTGTCTCCTGAATAACAAAGGCGGAACAGTAGCAGATTTCCCGAATAAAGGCTTGGTTTTAACGGGCGCTGCCAGTGAATTATCAATGCTGGCTAATCTATGCGGTCATTTCTTTTTGCGCAAACGGATTTTGGTCAAAATGAGAGCGGACGCAGAATGAAATATCGTCAGTTTTTTACTCTGGAAATTGTCACCATGACAATTTGTTATCTGTATGTTGCACCACCTTGGCGACATTAAACTCCAGTAAAAAGCAAAAAACTGCGTGTTAGTTTCACAAAACCCCTCTCGCGCCTGCTCCGGTTAGTATCTTTAACATCTTGTTATTGCCCGGCGAGGAATGATAGAACCTTATCTATCGCCGGGCTGGCGGGACACAGGCTCGGAATGACGTGCATAAAATGAAACAATTCACTGATTAAGGGACGAATCAATGCATAACTTCAGCAAAATGGCAGTCAGAGCAGCGGTTTCTTTGGCTCTGTTTGGATCAGTTTCCATGGCCAATGCGGCCGATACCATCAAGATCGGCATCGCCGGCCCCCTGACCGGCCCGGTCGCCCAGTACGGTGACATGCAGTTCACCGGCGGCAAGATGGCGGTCGAGCAGATCAACAAGGCGGGCGGCATCAAGGGCAAGCAGATCGAAGCCGTCATCTATGACGACGCCTGCGATCCCAAGCAGGCCGTGGCCATCGCCAACAAGGTGATCAACGACGGCGTCAAGTTCGTGGTCGGCCACCTCTGCTCCGACAACACCCTGCCCGCCTCCGACATCTATGAAGATGAAGGGGTACTGATGGTCACCCCCGCCTCCACCAACCCCAAGATCACCGAGCGTGGTTACCAGCTGACCCTGCGCACCATCGGTCTGGACAGCGACCAGGGCCCGACCGCCGCCAAGTACATCATCGAGCAGGTCAAACCCCAGCGCGTGGCCGTCATCCACGACAAGAAACAGTACGGTGAAGGCATCGCCTCCAGCGTGAAAGCCGCGCTGGACAAGGCAGGCGTCAAGGTCGTGGCCTATGAGGGCATCACCGCCGGCGACAAGGACTTCTCCGCCCTGATCGCCAAGCTGCAGAAAGAGAACGTCGACTTCGTCTACTACGGCGGCTACCACCCGGAGCTGGGTCTGATCCTGCGCCAGGCTGGCGAGAAGGGTCTGAAGGCCAAGTTCATGGGTCCGGAAGGGGTGGGCAACAAGGACATCTCCGCCATCGGCGGCCCGGCTTCCGAAGGCCTGCTGGTGACCCTGCCGAACAAATATGACCTGGTGCCGGCCAACGCCCCCATCGTAGAAGCGTTCAAGGCCAAGGGTCAGGACTCCTCCGGTCCGTTCGTCTGGACCACCTATGCCGCCATGCAGGCCCTGGCGGCCGGTATCGCCAAGGCGGGCGAGGATGATCCGGCTGCCGTCGCTGCCGCCATCAAGGCCGCACCGATCGACACCGTCATGGGCCCCCTGACCTGGGCACCGAACGGTGACCTGAAAGGCTTCGAATTCGGTGTGTTCCAGTGGCATGCCGACGGTACCTCCACTCAACTCAAATAATCTGCCGGTCGGGGTGACGTGAGTCACCCCTCCTTTCTTTGCGGGCAAGTACACAGGGAACGCGGTATGTCCGAACACCTTCTTTATCTGGTTCAGCAGTTGCTGAACGGATTGACCATAGGCAGCACCTATGCGTTGATCGCCATCGGCTACACCATGGTCTACGGCATCATCGGCATGATCAACTTCGCCCACGGCGAGGTCTACATGATCGGCTCCTATGTCGCCTTCATGGTGATGGCCGGGCTCATGATGATGGGCATCGACAGCACCGTGCTGCTGCTGGGGGGCGCCTTCCTGGTCAGCATCATCATCACCGGCAGCTATGGCTGGTCCATAGAACGGGTGGCCTATCGTCCACTGCGGGGCGGCAACCGCCTGATCCCCCTCATCTCCGCCATCGGCATGTCGATCTTCCTGCAGAACATGATGCGGATGGCCCAGGGCTCGCGTGACATCGCCATGCCCACTCTGATCTCCGGGGGCTGGACCCTCGGCGGCGAGGATGGCTTCCAGGCCAGCCTCTCCTACATGCAGCTCATCATCTTCGTGGTGACCTTCGTCACCATGCTGGCGTTGACCCAGTTCATCGGCCGCTCCCGCATGGGGCGTGCCTGCCGTGCCTGTTCCGAAGACATCAAGATGGCCAACCTGCTAGGGATAGACACCCACGTGGTCATCTCCATCACCTTCGTGCTGGGTGCCGCCCTGGCCGCCGTCGCGGGGGTGCTGCTCGGCATGTACTACGGTGTCATCAACCCCTATCTCGGCTTCATGGCGGGTTTGAAGGCCTTCACCGCTGCGGTATTGGGCGGCATCGGCAGCATTCCCGGTGCCGTACTGGGCGGCCTGCTGCTCGGCGTGGTGGAAGCGCTCACCGCGGGCTATCTCAGCACCGAGTACAAGGATGTGATGGCCTTTGCCCTGCTCATCTTCGTGTTGCTCTTCATGCCCACCGGCATCCTGGGTCGTCCGGAGGTCGAGAAGGTATGAAAAACCAATCTATGCATGCCCTCGTGCTGCTGTTCATGACCATCACTGGCATTCTCGGCCGTCCGGAAGTGGAGAAAGTCTGATGAAACGTCAATTTATCCATGCCTGCATCGCCAGCCTGGTGCTGCTGGTGCTCTCCTTCTGGCTGCTCGGCTTCAAGCTGGAGACCGATGGCTCCCGCCTGCTGGTGGTAAGCCGCCTCGATGTATCGCTGGCCTGGCTGCTGGGGGGCGCCACCATCGTCTTCTGGTTCCAGATGCTGCGCGGCCAGATAAGCCGTCTGTTCCAGGCCTCCATCAGCGGCTTCTCCGTCGGCTTCACCAAGCTGGTGCTGCCAAGCCCCGAAGAGGCCCCCAAGCTCTATAACCTCACCGCCGTGCTGGTGCTGCTGTTTGCGGTGAGCTGGCCCTTCATGGCCTCTCGCGGCGCCATCGATCTGGCCACCCTCACCCTGATTTACATCATGCTGGGGCTGGGACTGAACGTGGTGGTGGGCCTCGCCGGTCTGCTCGACCTCGGCTATGTCGGCTTCTATGCGGTCGGCGCCTACAGCTACGCCCTGCTCAACACCTACTTCGGTCTGAGCTTCTGGGAGTGTCTGCCCATCGCCGGTCTGCTGGCGGCCACCTTCGGCTTCCTGCTCGGGTTCCCGGTGCTGCGGCTGCGGGGGGACTACCTGGCCATCGTCACCCTGGGCTTTGGCGAGATCATCCGCATCCTGCTCAACAACATGACCACCCTGACCGGCGGTCCGAACGGGATCTCCGGCATTCCGAAACCTACCCTGGGGGGGCTCGAGTTCAACCGCACCGTCAAGGACGGGGGCTTTGGCACCTTCCACGACTTCTTCGGCATCGCCTACAACGCCAACCACAAGGTGATCTTCCTCTACCTGATGGCCCTGGTGCTGGTAGTGGCCACCCTGTTCGTCATCAACCGCCTGCTGCGCATGCCGCTCGGCCGTGCCTGGGAGGCGCTGCGGGAAGACGAGATCGCTTGCAAGTCCCTGGGGCTCAACCCCACCATCATCAAGCTGACCGCCTTCACCATAGGCGCCTGCTTCGCGGGCTTTGCCGGCAGCTTCTTCGCCTCGCGCCAGGGCTTCATTAGCCCGGAATCCTTCGTCTTCATCGAGTCGGCCATCGTCCTTGCGATTGTGGTGCTGGGAGGCATGGGATCCCAGATCGGGGTGGTGCTGGCTGCCATCGTGATGACGGTGCTGCCGGAGCTCGCCCGCGAGTTCAACGAATATCGCATGCTGATGTTCGGTCTCTTGATGGTATTCATGATGATCTGGCGGCCGCAGGGACTGCTGCCCATGAGTCGACCCCATATGGAGCTGCGTAAATGAGCAACAATCAACCATTGTTGGATGTCTCAGATCTGTCGATGCGCTTTGGCGGCCTGCTCGCGGTCAACGGCGTCAAGCTGGATGTGGAAAAGGGGGAGGTGATCTCCATCATCGGCCCCAACGGGGCGGGCAAGACCACCATCTTCAACTGCCTGACCGGCTTCTATCGCCCGAGTGGCGGTGTCATTCGCTACAAGGGTGAGGAGATCCAGGGGTTGCCCGGCCACCTCATCGCCCGCAAGGGCATAGTGCGGACTTTCCAGCACGTGCGCCTGTTCAAGGAGATGACAGCGGTAGAAAACCTGCTGGTGGCCCAGCACAGGCATCTCAATACCGGCTTCATCGCCGGCCTGTTCAAGACCCCCTCCTTCCGCCGTGCCGAGAAAGAGGGGCTGGAGCAGTCCGCCTTCTGGCTGGAAAAGGTGGGCCTCAAGGATCTCGCCAACCGCGCTGCGGGCAACCTGGCTTACGGCCAGCAGCGCCGCCTCGAGATCGCCCGCTGCATGGCGACCCGGCCCGAGCTGCTGATGCTGGATGAACCGGCCGCAGGCCTCAATCCCAAGGAGACCGATGAGCTCAACGAGCTCATCTCCAACTTGCGGGACGAGTTCGGGGTCTCGGTGCTGCTGATCGAGCACGACATGAAGCTGGTGATGGAGATCTCCAACCGCATCTTCGTGGTCAACCAGGGCACCCCGCTGGCCCACGGCAAACCGGACGAAATCCGCAGCAATCCGGCGGTGATCAAGGCCTATCTGGGCGAGTCGTAAGGACAAAAAGATGTTAGAACTTCGCAACGTATCGACCCACTACGGCAAAATTCAGGCGCTGCACGACGTCAGCGTCGAGGTGAAAGAGGGGGAAATCGTCACCCTGATCGGCGCCAACGGCGCCGGCAAGACCACTCTGCTGATGACCCTGTGTGGCGAGCCCAAGCCCAGCAGCGGCTCCATCTGGTTCGAGGGGGAGCAGATAGACTCCCTCACCACCGCCCGCATCATGCGCAAGGACATCGCCGTGGTGCCGGAGGGGCGCCGCATCTTCGCCCGCCTCACGGTGGAGGAGAACCTGCTGATGGGGGCCTTCTTCGTCGACAAGGCGGAGCAGCGCGGCCTGCTGGATCAGATATTTACCCTGTTCCCCCGCCTGCACGAGCGGCTGGAGCAGCGGGCAGGCACCATGTCTGGCGGCGAGCAGCAGATGCTGGCCATCGGCCGCGCCCTGATGAGCAAGCCGCGCCTGCTGCTGCTGGATGAACCCTCCCTGGGACTCGCGCCCATCGTCATCCAGCAGATCTTCGACACCATAGAGCAACTGCGCCAGAAGGGGATGACCATCTTCCTGGTGGAACAGAACGCGAACCAGGCGCTCAAGCTGGCGGATCGCGGCTATGTGCTGGAGAACGGCCGGGTGGTGCTGCAAGACACGGGAGAGGCCCTGCTGGCCAACCCCGCCGTCCGCCAGGCCTATCTCGGCGGCTGAGGATGCAGCAACCATCGTCACCCTTCCCCTGCCGCTCTCCCCGAGCCCGGCAGGGGAACAGCCCCCCGCCGAGGAGCACATTGTGAGCCGTGCGCGGGCGACGCAGGATCAGCACCACTTCTGGCACGATCCCGCCCTGCCCTTCATCGAGGCGCGGGCGGTGCAGGATGGCCGGCGCGTCTGCTACGACAAGCACAGCCACCCCCACTTCTCCATCGGCGCCATCACCGGCGGCCACAGCCACTACCTCAACCAGCGCAGCCTGCAAGAGGTCGGCCGCGGCAACCTGGTGCTGATGAACCCGGAAGAGGTGCACGCCTGCAATCCCGTCGCGGACCAGCCCTGGTCCTATCTGATGTTCTACATCGACAACCTCTGGTTGCAGCGCCAGCAGGAGGAGGCCGGGCTCGGCAACGCGTTTCGCCCCTTCGACATGACCGCAAGCCGGGATCCCCTGCTCTACCAGGGGCTCTGCCGGCTTCATCGGCAACTGGTGGAGGAGCCGGATCCCCTGGCTCGCGAAGTGGCCTGCCACCTCTTCAGCCGCCAGCTTCTCGCCAGGCTCACCCCGGCCAAGTGGGATGACCGCCCTCCCCAGCACCTGCAGCGAGCCGCCGAGCTGATGCAGGACGAGAGTGCCTGCGCCCTCACCCTGGCGCAGCTGAGTGCGGTGGCCGGGCTTACCCCTTCCCATTTCGTGCGCGCCTTCAGCCGCCACTACGGCATGACGCCCCACGCCTACCTGCTCGATCAGCGCATTCGCCACGCCCGCACCCTGCTGCGCCAGGGGCAGCCCCTGGCGGAAGTGGCCCTTGCCAGCGGTTTTGCCGATCAGGCCCACTTCCAGCGCCAGTTCAAACGCCGGGTGGCCGCCACCCCGGGCCAGTACAGAGCGCAGCTCGCCCCTCAGGACGAGCGCACCAGATAGGCGGCGCTGAGCAGCAGCAAGAGCGCCATGGCCCGATTGAACCAGCGCAATCGGCGAGGAGAGACCAGCCACCCCTGCAATCGGCTGCCCGCATAGGCCCAGCAGGCGATGGAGCCGAGGCAAATCACCAGATAGATGCCGGTAAAGAGGGCGATCTGGCTCATGCCGCCCGCGATCCCATAGGCTCCCATCCCCATGCTGGCGGCAAGCCAGGCCTTGGGATTGAGCCACTGCATCAGGGCCCCGTACCAGAAGGCGGGGGGTACGCCCTCCACTTCCTCCACCTCGCCGCTGTCCACCAGCAACTGCCAGGCCATCCAGCCGAGAAAGAGCACGCCGCCCCAGTGAATGGCCCCCAGCGCCACAGGCCAGCGGGACAGGGCGCCGCCAAGACCCAGCCCCATCAGCAGGAGCAGCAGGATGAAGCCGAGGGTGGCCCCCACCACGTGGCGCAGGCTGGCCGTGAAACCGTACCGGGCGCCGGTGCCAAGGGCGACCAGATTGACCGGCCCCGGGGAGATGGACATGGCCAGGGCAAACCCGGCCATGGATAACAGCAGACTGAATTCCATGGATGATGCTCGTTCAATTGAGGGAAGTCCGAGCCTACCCGGCCCGGGCGGCCCGATATTGAAGAAAATTGCGATCCCCTGGATGCCGCCCCCATTGCACACTTAGCGCAAACCGCCGCTTGCGGTAAACTGCCCTTCAACCCTCCATTTTCAGGACATCTCAATGGACCAGTTTGCCCATATCAGCGCCCATGATGCCCACCAGAAGCTGAGCGCAGGCGAAGCCCGTCTCGTGGACATTCGCGATCCCCAATCCTTCGAGACGGCCCACGCGGTCGGCGCCTTCCACCTCACCAACGGCACCCTAGTTCGCTTTATGAACGAGGTGGACTTCGATACCCCCGTCATCGTGATGTGCTATCACGGCAACAGCAGCCAGGGGGCGGCCCAGTACCTGCTGCAACAGGGCTATGACGAGGTCTATAGCCTGGATGGCGGTTTCGAGGCCTGGCGCAGGGAGTTCCCCATCCAGGCGGGGGACGCATGACAGAGGCGGGTCGTTCCTCCTCCACCGGCATGATCCAGCTGCTGGTGCTGGGCGACGCCCGCATGGCCCAGGCGCTGGTGGATTATCTCGCCACCCTGGGCATTCCGTGCGAGCTGACCCAGTCAGAGCTCGGCGTCTCGGTCTGGCTGGCGGACGAGCGGCGCCTCGCCCAGGCCCAGCAGGAGGTCAAGCGCTTCCTGAGCGAACCCAATCACCCCCGCTACATGGAGGCCTCCTGGCAATCCGGCCATGCCGATGCCCGGATCGACTACAGCAAGGGGATGATGGATCCGGTCACCGATTTCCTCCACCAGGCGGGCCCTCTGACTCTGGTGGTCATCATCGCCTGCCTGGCCATCTACGCTCTGGATGCCATCGGCCTGCCCATCTTCGACGAACTCGCCTTCCACCCCACCCTGGCCCAGTTCACCGACTGGCAGGCCTGGCGCTACGTCACCCCGGCCTTCATCCACTTCTCGGTGCTGCACCTGGTGTTCAACCTGTTGTGGTGGTGGTATCTCGGTGGCCAGATAGAGCAGCGCCTCGGCAGCGGCAAGCTGTTCATCCTGCTCATCGTCGGGGCTGCCCTGCCCAATATCGCCGAGTTCTTTGCCAGCGGCCCGCGCTTTGGCGGCCTCTCCGGGGTGGTCTATGCCCTGCTCGGCTACAGCTGGCTGCGAACCAGGCTTCAACCGAATTGCGGCCTCGCCATGCCGCCAGCCCTGATGGGCTTCATGCTGGTCTGGCTGGTGCTCGGCTTCTTGGACATGCTCGGCACCCCCACCGCCAACATGGCCCATTTGGTCGGCCTGCTGGTCGGCCTTGCCCAGGGCTGGCTGGACAGGCACCACAGGCCGGGGTGAGGCCTGGTTGCCGGCAACGGCTCGGCAACCAAAGCCACCACCAACATGGCTCACCTGGCGGGCCTGCTGGTCGGCCTTGCCCAAGGCTGGCTGGACAGGCAACACAGGCCGGGGTGAAGCCTGGTTGCCGGCAACGGCTCGGCAACCATAGCGACCACCAACATGGCTCACCGGCGGGCCTGCTGATCGGCCTTGCCCAAGGCTGGCTGGACAGGCACCACAGGCCGGGGTGAGGCCTGGTTGCCGGCAACGGCTCGGCAACCATAGCGACCGCCAACATGGCTCACCTGGCAGGCCTGCTGGTCGGTTTTGCCCAGGGCTGGCTGGACAGGCGCCACAGGCCAGCCTGAGCCGATTTGCCATAAAAAAACGCCGCCCCAAGGGGCGGCGTTTTTATTGGTCGGCCGGCTTACTGCTTGAGCAGGCTGGCGTCGGTCACCTTGACCGCGGTACCGCCGCTTGCGAAGAAGCTGCCGAACTGGGTCTGCATCTCGGTGGTGACGGCGCCGGTCGGATCGAAGTTCTCGTCCGGTGCCAGCAGCGAGCTGTGACCCCCGGCCACGAAGCGGGCCGCTCTGTGGTTGGCGGCGCCGGTGGCGGTCAGCGGTTGCAGGGCCAGAACCTTGAACAGCGGCTCGGTGCCACCCAGCGGGGCGGTGGCGATACTGTTCGGGATCACTCGATCCGACAGGCTCAGGGCGCCGTCGCCGACGATTTCGGTGGCAAACAGCGGGAAGTCCGCCGCGATGCCGCTCCCCAGGTTGATGGGGTCTGCCGAATCCAGCACCGACTGCGCCGCAAAGCTGTAGCTCTGCAAGGTACTGGCCGCCGTGGCCTGGGTGGCCGCATCCTGGCTCGGCAGGAACTCGTTGACGAAGCAGGTCGGCACCGCCGTCTTGCAGTTCGGGGCGTAGGCGGTGAAGGCTGCCTTCAGGGCTGCACTGCCAGCGGTCAGCACGCTCATCTGGATGGTCGGACCGAAGGTCGGCGAGTTCAGCAGCAGCGGCGCTATGCCGCCACCCGGCATGGCCAGGCCGCCAGTGTCGAACTTGAACAGGGCGTCTGCCGTCGGGTTGCCAACAGACTGGTTGGCCACCGCCAACAGGTTGGCCCCCGCGATGGCACCCAGGGAGTGACCCAGGAAGTGCACCTTGAGGCTGCCTGCGGTGCCGATGGCGCCCTTGGCATTGGCCAGCCCCACTGCCAGACGCAGGCCCAGCAGATCCGCCACGCTCTGTTTCAGGTTGTCGCGGGCCACGGTCAGGTAGCTCAGGTTCAGGTAGGGGGTCGGGTTGTCGGAGGTGGTCACCGAGTCCATGCTGCCGGTCAGGGCGAAGCCGCGTTCACCGTGCAACGGATGGTCGATCACCACCACGGCCACGTTCTTGCTCGCCTGGGCACCGGCACCGATCTGGCCAAGGGCCAGGGCGTAGGCGTTCTCCTTCACCGAGGTGACGCCGTGCTGATAGATGATCACGTCGGTGATGGTCTTCAGGTCATTGGTAGCGGCGAAGATCCGCATCGGGACGGACTGCACCTCTTCCAGTGCCGGCAGCGGGTTGAAGCGCCCGATATTCATCTCGGGATCCAGCGCCTTGCCGCCGGAGGTGAGGGTCACCCCGATCAGCTTGCTCGCCTCCGCCAGCAGCTCGGCCTGACGGCTCGGATCGGCGATGAGTTCGCCCAGCAGGGCCGGATCCACGCCCGCCCCCACCAGGCCGCCGATCACTTCGGCATCCTGGGCCTTCAGGGCGTTCGCGATGGCGTAGAGGCTGGGGATGGCACCGTGCCAGGACTGGGTCTTCGCCTTGTCCCAGGAGCCGGCGGTAGCCGGGGAGGAGAGGAAGTAGGGCAGCTTGACGGTGCCGCTGTAGACGGTGGTACCCAAGGCCAGATTGTGGAGTGGAGTGCCGTCACCAAAAGCGGCGGCAATCGCATCCTTCTGCTCCTGGGGCAGGAAGTTCTCGGCGTCCAGCTGGGTCAGGAAGGGGCTGCCGCCGCTCACCGACAGGGTATAGGTGCCAGGCAGGCTGGTATTGCCCAGAGCGTCCTGCTTCCACAGGGCGGCGGCGTCCAGGGTCGGGCTCTTGAGCACGGATGCGGCCGCCCCTTTCACCGCCACCAGCACGTCGGCGCCGGACTGGGTACCGAACCAGTCGGAGAAGATCACGTGGTCGCTGGTGATGCCGGTGGCAGCCTTGAACAACCCTTCCTGCAGCACAATCAGGCCGCTGATGGTCTGCTCCTGGGCGTTGCTGCCGGTGCTGGTCTTGTAGTTGCTGTAGTCGCTACCCGGTCGCAGGGGGGCACCCGTGCTGTCTTTGAGGGTATCGGTCGCCACTATCATGTAGTAGGAAGAGGGGTTGAGCGGCTTGAGCGGCACCAGATTCAGCTTGCCGGTCGTCTCGGCCACCACGAAGTCCACCCCGTAGGTCAGCACCTTTTTCACGCCGCTCGGACGCAGGGCCGCACTGTCAAACTCCAGCTCCATCAGGTAGAGGGGTGCCACGGAGGCTGCGAATTCAGCAGCGGCCGGCGCCTTGACCTGGATGCCGGAGGCCGTCACCGGCACGATCTGGATCGCCTGGGTAGTCGACCAGCCATCCAGGGTGGAGAGGGCGGACACCGGGTTGGAGAGATCCGCCGTTTCCGTGGAGAATTTCAGGGTACCGTCGGTCGCACGGGCTGCCAGGGCGCTGGGTCGGACTGCATTGGAGCCGCTCAGCAGATAATCGAGATAGCTTGAGGTATCGCCTGTGTTGTCGTCACTGCCACCACAACCGCTCAGCAGCGCACTGACGACGGCCGCGTAAATTAGCTTTTTCTTCATATCCTTATCTCTTTTATGTTGTTATCCATGATGAGCCTGACGGGGTAGGGTTCAAACCCGACCGAATCATATTAACAGCAACGCAACAATTAATAAGCCTCTGGTCAGTCATCTGATCTGATTTTTTTGTGTACACCATCAAGGAATTGGAATTGATCCCCGGCGTCACAGGGTAGCAGCCAGGGTGCATCAACCAGACCCGACCAGAGCCCGATAGGATCCATGGCGCAAAAAGCCGCTCCGATCTCGGCAAAGGGGACGATTTGTCGGTAGAATGGCGCCATTGCTTAAGGAGACCCCCATGATCGACCCGAAAAAACTGGAAGAGATCGCCAAACAGATACACAACGCCCTGCCCCCCGGCATTCGCAGCATGGGTGAAGAGGTGGAGAAAAAGACCCGTCAGGTCTTGCAGGCCCAGCTCAACAAGCTGGATCTGGTGAGCCGCGAGGAGTTCGACGTGCAGACCAAGGTGCTGCTGCGCACCCGGGAGAAGCTGACCGCCCTCGAGGCCAAGCTGGCCCAGCTCGAGCAGCAGCTCGCTGCCAAGGGCGAATGATCCGGCGTGACCCGCCGTAGATAGCACAAACCCCAGCCAGGCTGGGGTTTGTCGTTTTTATGGGGACAACGAGTTTCTCATCCCCCCTTCTCTCGCAAGACGATAAGGGGGCAGATCGACGCACTGCGGTCGGCCGTGGTCAGATAAACTCGTAGGCATCGCCGAAGATGCGCTCGGGCTCGGCGCCCAGCACCTTGAACTCTTCCCGCGCGGCACCGGCCATCTCGAAGCGGCCCGCCACATAGATGTCGTAGTCATGCAGGCTGACGAAGTCATCCATGATGGCCTTGTGCACCAGCCCGGTCCTGCCGGTCCAGTCGCTCTCGGGCTCCTGCACCACGGGAATGAAAGTCAGCGGCGCGTAGTCGCGCTCCCACTGCTGCATCTGCTCCAGCTCGTAGAGCCAGTGCGCCTGGCGTACCCCCCAGTAGAGGAACACCGGACGCTTGCTGCCGCTGCCGATCAGGTATTCCAGGATGGCGCGGGCATAGGAGAAGCCGGTACCGCCCGCCATCAGGATCAGCGGTCGGGGGGATTCGTCGCGCAGGAACGCCTTGCCGGCGGCCAGCTCGACCTCGATCTCTCCCTGCTCGCGCATGCGGGCCAGCACCTGACCGGCATAGGCATTCTCGGGAGTTGCACCGATCTGCAGCTCCAGCACGCCGGAGCGGGTCGGCGAGTTGGCGATGGAGAAGGGGCGCTTGTCCGAATCGCTCATCACCACCAGCAGATACTGGCCCGGCTTGAAGCTCACCTCCTGCTGCGGCGCCAGCGCCACGTGCCAGATGGTGTCGACATATTCGCGCAGTTCCTCTACGCGGCACTTGATACGTTGCATTCTTGTCCTTGTGAGGGGCCTGCCCGGCCCGCTTCGCTCATGGTTTCACTGTTTTTATGGCGACCAGTTGGTGGTCAGGTCCGTCGAGCATACCCAATTCGGCACGGCAATACCGCACTTTTGCGTCACAATGGCCGCGCCGCATCGGGGATCCCTCAGTCGAGGATCTTCAGCTCGTCCCAGATGGCATCGATCTTCTGCTTTACCGCCTCCTCCTGGACGATGGGCTGACCCCACTCCCGGTTGCTCTCCCCCGGCCACTTGTTGGTGGCATCCAGCCCCATCTTGGAGCCGAGCCCGGAGACCGGCGAGGCGAAGTCCAGGTAGTCGATGGGGGTGTGCTCGATCAGGGTGGTGTCCCTGGCCGGATCCATCCGGGTGGTGATGGCCCAGATCACGTCCTTCCAGTCCCGGGCGTTGATGTCGTCATCGCAGACGATCACGAACTTGGTGTACATGAACTGGCGCAGGAAGGACCAGACCCCCAGCATCACCCGCTTGGCGTGGCCAGGGTAACGCTTCTTGATGGTCACCACCGCCATCCGGTAGGAGCACCCCTCCGGCGGCAGGTAGAAATCCACGATCTCGGGGAACTGCTTCTGCAACAGCGGCACGAACACCTCGTTGAGCGCCACCCCGAGCACCGCCGGCTCATCGGGCGGACGGCCGGTGTAGGTGCTGTGGTAGATGGCATCCCGGCGCATCGTCATGTGGGTGATGGTGAAGACCGGGAACTCGTCCACTTCGTTGTAGTAGCCGGTGTGATCGCCGTAAGGCCCTTCGGGGGCAATCTCCCCCGGCTCCAGATAGCCTTCCAGCACGATCTCGGCGCTGGCGGGCACTTCCAGATCGCAGCTCAGCGCCTTCACCACCTCGGTACGGCTGCCCCGCAGCAGACCGGCAAAGGCGTATTCGGAGAGGCTGTCCGGGACCGGCGTCACCGCGCCCAGGATGGTCGCCGGATCGGCGCCCAGCGCCACCGCCACCGGGAAGCGTTCGCCCGGGTGGGCCTCCTGCCACTCGCGAAAATCGATGGCGCCGCCCCGGTGATCCAGCCAGCGCATGATCAGCTTGTTCTTGCCGATTTTCTGCTGGCGATAGATGCCGAGGTTCTGCCGCTTCTTGTAGGGACCGCGGGTGATGGTCAGACCCCAGGTGACCAGGGGCGCCACATCCCCGGGCCAGCAGTGCTGGATGGGGATCTGATCCAGATCCACCGCGTCCCCTTCCAGCACCACCTGCTGACAGGGGGCCGAAGAGAGCCGCTTGGTCGGCATGTTGAGCACCTGCTTGAAGATGGGCAGCTTCTCCATCAGCTCCTTGAGCCCGCGAGGCGGCTCCGGCTCTTTCAGATAGGAGAGCCAGGTCCCCACCTGGCGCAGGGCGCTGACGTTGGGCTGGCCCATGCCCATGGCAACCCGGTCCGGCGTGCCGAACAGGTTGGTCAACACCGGCATGGTGTAGCCCTTGGGATTCTCAAACAGCAGGGCAGGCCCCCCCGCCCGCAGGGTGCGGTCGCTGATCTCGGTCATCTCCAGATAGGGGTCTATCTCGCGACTGATGCGCCTGAGCTGTCCGTTTTGTTCCAACTGCGCGATAAAATCACGCAAGTCCTTGTATTTCATGCAAGTACCCCAGCGGGATCAGGTGGTCCCGCATTATAACCCTGGCGGCGTATCCGGTGTACCCGTATCGGACCTCATAACGGACGAGGCGTGTCGCCGCTCCTGAAGCGTCAGCCGGTTTGCCAATTGACCCAGGAGCCTGGGCTCGTCCATCTGCAACAACAGGCCGGCCACCAGCCCGCCATACTGGTGCTTGCCGAGTTCGGCCAGGAGGAACTGCTGGGCCCCGTCCGGCAAGGGGGAGAGGCGGCTGAGCTGGTGCAGGGCGGGGACCATCAGGCGGCTGTTCTGGCTGGCGGCGATCAGCAGATCGCTCGCCTCCTGACCTGAATAAAAGCGGGAAATGGTGTGCAGCGCAGTCAGGCTATCGTGATCCACTGGCTGACGCCACAGCTTGAGGTAGAGTGCCGTCTCCCCGGTCTGTTCGATGAAGTGCAGCAGCAACTGGTTGTCCGGCAGGAAGAGATTGAGGGCGGCAAGCCGCTGCGCCTCCCGACGCAGCACGGATACCGGCTGCCGATCGAGCACCGCCAGCAGGGCCTGCTGCTGCTGTGCCAGCTCGGGATTGCGGCTGTAGTAGACCTGCTTGAAGTCGAAGCGATCCTGCTCCAGCAACTGGCGATAGTTGTCCTGCCAGGCCAGCTGCTGCCAGTGGCTCAGCACCAGCCGGGCCTCGGCGGGGAAGTCATAGGCGGGTAGCTGCACCAGGAAACCGTCCACCTTCCCTTCCACCAGCCATTGTGGCGCCTTGGCCGCTTGTGCCCGCACCCAGGCCAGCAGCGCCGGGCTCGGTGCGCCCGATGACTTGAGCTCACCCAGCAACTGGAACAACAGGAACTCCCGCTGCCCCACCGACAGGGTCTCGAGCAACGAGTCCATGGCATCAAACTGCCCGAGCGCCATGCGGCCGTCCAGGTACGCCCGATGCCCCTCCAGTCCCTCGTCCGCCACCAGGGGAGCCTGCAATTGCGGCGGGGAGTCGGCATGCACCGGGGCCGCCAGCCACAACCAACCCATCCATATGAACAACACCAGCTTCATGACGTCCCTTTCCTTGTGACATCGAGGCTTCATACTACTAAGCCAGCCGTGAAATAGATAAACAAAAACCGCGACCTGGGCCGCGGTTTTGTCATTGAAGAGGCTGTTACTTCTGTTGACGCTTCATGGAGTCGAAGAACTCGTCGTTGGTCTTGGTCGCAGCCAGCTTGTCGATGAGGAACTCGATGCTGTCGATCTCGCCCATGGGGTGAATGATCTTGCGCAGGATCCACATCTTCTGCAGCTCGTCCGGGGCGGTCAGCAGCTCTTCCTTGCGGGTGCCGGAACGGGTGATGTCGATGGCCGGGTAGACGCGCTTCTCGGCAATCTTGCGCGAGAGGTGCAGTTCCATGTTGCCGGTACCCTTGAACTCTTCGTAGATGACTTCATCCATCTTGGAGCCGGTATCGATCAGCGCGGTGGCGATGATGGTCAGGCTGCCGCCCTCTTCGACGTTGCGCGCCGCACCGAAGAAACGCTTCGGACGGTGCAGGGCGTTGGCGTCCACACCACCGGTCAGCACCTTGCCGGAAGACGGGATGACGGTGTTGTAGGCGCGGGCCAGACGGGTGATGGAGTCCAGCAGGATCACCACGTCCTTCTTGTGCTCGACCAGACGCTTGGCCTTCTCGATCACCATTTCGGCGACCTGGACGTGACGGGAAGCCGGCTCGTCGAAGGTGGAGGCGATCACTTCACCCTTCACCATCCGCTGCATCTCGGTCACTTCTTCCGGACGCTCGTCAATCAGCAGCACGATCAGCTCACAATCCGGGTGGTTGTAGGCGATGCTCTGGGCGATGTTCTGCAGCAGCATGGTCTTACCGGCCTTGGGCGGTGCAACGATGAGACCGCGCTGGCCCTTGCCGATCGGGGATGCCAGATCCAGTACACGGGCGGTGATATCTTCGGTGGAACCGTTGCCACGCTCCATGCGCAGACGCTCGTTGGCGTGCAGGGGAGTGAGGTTTTCAAACAGGATCTTGTTGCGGGAGTTTTCCGGACGGTCGTAGTTGACGTCGTTGACCTTGAGCAGGGCGAAATAGCGCTCGCCCTCTTTCGGCGGCCGAATCTTGCCGGAAATAGTATCGCCGGTACGCAGGTTGAAGCGGCGGATCTGGCTCGGGGAGACATAGATGTCATCCGGACCAGCGAGATAAGAGCCGTCTGCACTGCGCAGGAAACCGAAACCGTCGGTCAGGATTTCCAGCACACCGTCGCCAAAGATATCCTCGCCGCCCTTGGCGTGCGCCTTGAGGATTGCAAAGATAATGTCTTTCTTGTGCGCCCGAGCCAGATTTTCCAACCCCATGGATTCGCCAAGCTGGACCAGCTCGGACACAGGAGTGTTCTTAAGTTCAGTCAGATTCATAGTGGTGAAAGTCTGTAAGCAAGGATTGAAATGAGGAGACAGTCTGCTGGATTGATGCTGATCGGATTTGACTTGCCAGGCTGGTAGTTAAGCAAAGAGTCAGGCAAAAAGGTTAGCAAACGAGCGATAAACTAGCACCAATCAGGGTGAGCGTCTAGGTGATAAAACACAAGGAGCGCATTATTGCAATGCGCTCCTTCTTGATTATTACAGGTTGCCGTCCAGGAACTCTTTCAGTTGGGTCTTGGACAGGGCGCCGACCTTGGTCGCTGCCACTTCACCATTCTTGAACAGCAGCAGGGTCGGGATACCACGAATGCCGTACTTGGGCGGAGTGTCGGCGTTATGATCGATGTTCAATTTCGCCACGGTCACGCGACCTTCATATTCCTGAGCAACTTCGTTCAGGATCGGGGCAATCATCTTGCACGGTCCACACCATTCGGCCCAGAAATCGACCAGAACAGGGCTGTCGGCGTTGATTACATCGGCCTCGAAGCTGGCATCGCTCAGCTGAACAATCTTGTCACTCATCTCCAACTCCAGTCAGTAATTAAGGCTTTATTGATGGTTCAACAAAGGCAATAGTTGCCCTATTTGAAATGATCCTGTTTATTATTGCAAGCCTAACCTGATAACCTACCGCCATGAGCAAAACACATCTAACGACCGAAAAATTCGCCCAAATGGGCCTCGAACCCGAAGTTCTGGCTGGTCTGGAATCAAAGGGATTTCACTATTGTACGCCCATCCAGGCACTGTCCCTGCCCCTGCTGGTTGAAGGTCATGACCTTGCCGGTCAGGCTCAGACGGGGACCGGCAAAACCCTGGCTTTCCTGGCGGCGACATTCAACTATTTGCTGACCCATCCGCTGACCAGGCCGCGCCTCGTCAACCAGCCCCGCGCCATCATCATGGCTCCGACCCGGGAGCTGGCCGTCCAGATCTATAACGATGCAGAGAGCATGTCCGCCTCCACCGGGCTCAAGCTCGGTCTCGCCTATGGTGGCGAAGGCTACGACAAGCAGCTGGCCGTGCTGGAACAGGGCGTCGACATCCTGATCGGCACCACGGGTCGCATCATCGACTACTTCAAGTCCAAGGTCATTGATCTCGGCAACATCCAGGTCGTGGTACTGGACGAAGCGGATCGCATGTTCGATCTGGGCTTCATCAAGGACATCCGTTTCCTGTTCCGCCGCATGCCCCCCGCCACCGAGCGTCTGAGCATGCTGTTCTCCGCCACCCTCTCCCTGCGGGTGCAGGAGCTAGCCTATGAACACATGAACCACCCGGAACATGTACAGGTCGAACCGGAACAGATGACCGGCGTGCGGATCAAGGAGGAGCTCTTCTACCCCTCCAACGAAGACAAGATGTTGCTGCTGCTCTCCCTGATGGAAGAGGAGTGGCCCGAGAAAGCCATCGTCTTCGCCAACACCAAGCACGTCTGTGAAGACGTTCACGCCTGGCTGGAGAACGACGGCCACCGCGTCGGCCTGCTGACCGGCGACGTGCCGCAGAAGAAGCGGATGAAGATCCTGGAAGAGTTCACCAAGGGCACCCTGGATATCCTGGTCGCCACCGACGTGGCCGCCCGTGGTCTGCACATCCCCGACGTGACTCACGTCTTCAACTACGACCTGCCCGACGATGCCGAAGACTATGTCCACCGCATCGGTCGTACCGGCCGCGCCGGCAGAAGCGGTCACTCCATCAGCCTGGCCTGTGAAGACTATGCCTTCAACCTGCCGGCCATCGAGGAGTACATCCACCACCCCATCCCGGTCAGCAAGTATGACCGCGAGGCGCTGCTGGATGACGTCACCGCACCAAAACGGGTGTTCCGCAACCGCCAGCCGGTGAACCGCAACATGCGGGATCGCCAGGGCGGTGGCAACAGCAACAACCGTCGTCGTCCCCCCCGCAAGAACTGAGGGATCGGCCAAGTTGCACAACTCGCCTCTCTATGCCGCCATCGACCTCGGCTCCAACAGCTTTCACATGCTGGTGGTGCGCGAGGTCGCCGGTGCCCTGCGCACCGTCACCAAGGTCAAGCGCAAGGTACGCCTCGCCGCGGGCCTCGATGCCGATTTTCGCCTCAACCGTGCCGCCATGGAGCGGGGCTGGGATTGTCTGCGCCTCTTCTCCGAGCAGTTGCAGGACATCCCGTCCGACAACATCCGGGTAGTGGGCACCGCCACCCTGCGCCTGGCCACCAACGTCGACGAATTCATCAGCGAAGCGGAACGGGTGCTCAACCACAGCATCGAGATCATTTCGGGCGAGGAAGAAGCCAAGACCATCTATGAAGGAGTCTCCTGGACGTCGGCAGGGGAAGGCAATCGGCTGGTGATCGACATCGGCGGCGCCAGCACCGAGCTGGTGATCGGCGAGCAGAGCGAAGCCAAGCTGCTCAACAGCCTGCACATGGGCTGCGTCACCTGGCTCAACAACCACTTCGGTGATGGCGAGCTCTCCGAGGCGCGCTTCAACCAGGCCATTGCCGCCGCCAAGGCGGTACTGGAGAAAGTGGCTGCGGACTACCGTGTCCTCGGCTGGCGCACCTGCGTCGGCGCCTCCGGCACCGTCCAAGCGCTGCAGGAGATCATGCTTGCCCAGGGCAAGAGCGAGCGGGTCACCCTGCCCAAGTTGCAAGAGCTGATGGGTCAGGCCATCGCCTGCGGCAGACTCGATAAGTTGCAGCTCGAAGGGCTGGCGGCCGAACGGCTGACCGTGTTCCCCTCCGGTCTCGCCATCCTGATCGCCATCTTCGAAACCCTCGACATCGAGAGCATGACCCTGGCGGGCGGAGCCCTGCGTGAAGGGCTCATCTACGGCCTGCTCGGCAACAATCACGACTGTGATGCCCGGGATCGCACCGCCGACAGCCTGATCAGCCGCTACCAGCTCGACAAGGAGCACGCCGAGCGGGTCCGCGACACCGCCATCGAAGCGTTCACCCAGTTGCAGCCGGCCTGGCGCCTCTCCAAGCGCTACGGTCGCCCGATCCTGCGCTACGCAGCCCTGCTGCACGAAATCGGTCTGTGCATCGAGTACAAGAAGGCGCCGCAGCACGCTGCCTACATCATCGACAACATCGACATGCCGGGCTTCACCCCCGCGCAGAAGAAGCTGCTGTCGGCCCTGCTGTTCAACCAGCGGGATGAATTCAAGCTGGAGCCACTGGAGAAACAGGGTGCCGTCACCGGTCGCCAGGCGATCCGGCTGGCCCGTATCCTGCGCATCTCCCTCATCCTCTGCATGCGCCGGACCCAGGGCACTGTGCCCAGGTTCATGCTGCAAGCCGATGAAGATGCCCTGACCCTGACCCTGCCCAAGGGTTGGCTGGACGAACACTACCTGCGCGCCAGCGAGCTGCGCCTCGAGGTGGAGCGCCAGCAGAAGATGGGCTGGTCCACCCGGCTGCTGGAAGCCTGAGCCGCACACCCCATGGCCGATTACCAACCCGTCAGCTGTGACCTGTACGACTGGCTGGAGATCGCCGCCAGCTGTCAGCTGCCCGTCACGATCACCGACCGGGATGGACGAACCTGGGCGGACAGGATCCGCACCATAGAAGCCAGCGACGGAGTCGAATATCTGCTGCTGGAGCGCGCTGAGCGCCTCAGCCTGGCGGACCTGGCGCTCCTGGAACTCGTCTGGCAAGGGGAAGAAAAGCGGATCCACTTCGCCCCACCCCGCAGCCAATGAATAGCAAGAGGGCCAACCTGATCAGGTTGGCCCTCTTGGTTTGACGCTCAGACTCCCTGCCAGTCCCCACTCAACTCGCCAGCGCCGCCATCACGTAGACGTCGAAGCGGTTGCTCTTGGTCTCGATGGCCATGCTGGGCTTGTGCTCGTTGAGCCAGCCCGCATAGTCGGGCCGCTTCACCACCACCCGCTTGTCAGCCATCCTGAGCGCCGCCGGCAGCAGAGCATCCGCGTCGAGATCCGCCCCCACCAGGGACTGGAACACCCGCATCTCTTTTTTCACCAGCGCCGACTTCTGCTTGTGGGGGAACATGGGGTCCAGGTAGATGACCTCCGGCCGCTCGGTCAGCGCCAGCAGGGTCTCCACCGCCGGGCCTTGCAGCAGTTGCATCCGCTCGCGCACCCAGGGGCCTATCTCGGGATCCTGCCCCGCCCGGGTCAGACCGTCCTGGAGCAGGGCCGCCACCACGGGGCTGCGCTCGATCAGGGTCACCTTGCAGCCGAGGGAGGCGAGCACGAAGGCATCGCGCCCGAGCCCGGCGGTGGCATCCACCACGGTCGGCATGGCTCCCGACTTCAATCCCACCGCCTTGGCGATGGACTGGCCGCGCCCGCCACCGAACTTGCGCCTATGGGCCACCGCCCCTTCCACGAAGTCCACATAGACGGCCCCCAGCTTGGGTTCGTCCAGCTTGCGCAGCTCCAACCGCGATGCGGTCAGCACCAGGGCGAAGGGAGCGGGAAACGCCACGTCGGCAAGGCGCTGGCGCAGGGCGTCGAGCTCGCCATCGCGGGCGGGCACTTCACTGAAAACCTGAATATGGGGCATAACATGGACTCATCACGGCGCAGAAGCCGGCATGATAGCAGAAGCGGGGGGTCAGCTCACCGTGGTCAGATTCGCCAAGTTCATTCCCTGACGGTTGAGACTCAGGTACTCGGTCAGATCGTCGAAGGGCAGCGGGCGGCTGAGCAGATACCCCTGGGTGAAGGCGCACCCCTTCTGGCAGAGGAAATTGAGCTGCTCCCGGGTCTCCACCCCTTCGATCACCACCTGCATGCCGAGGTTGTGCACGATGTTGATGATGCCGTCGAGCAGCAGACGGTCCTGCTCGTTGAAGGGAATATGGCGCACGAAGGAGCGATCGATCTTCACCAGATCCACCGGGAAGGTACGCAGGTAGTTCAGTGCCGAATAGCCGGTGCCGAAGTCGTCGATGGCCAACTTGCAGCCCGCCTCGCGCAGGGCATCGATCCGCACCCTGTGCTGATCGCTGGTCTCCATCAGCAGGGATTCGGTGATCTCGATGATGATGTCCGCCGGATCCAGCTCGAAGTGGCGGATCACCCTGAGCCACTCGTTGGCCTCCGGGTCTATGGTCTGGAACTCCAGGGTGGAGCGGTTGATGGACATCTGCAGATCCGGGAAGCCGGACTGCTGCAATCTGGCCAGATCCCGGCAAGACTGCCACAGCACCAGGGCACCCAGCCCCTGGATGAGCCCCGCCTCTTCCGCCAGCGGGATGAAATCCGCCGGTGAGACCTGACCCCAGTGGGGGTGATACCAGCGCACCAGGGCCTCCAGCTTGGCGACCCGGCCGCTGCGGTTGTCCCAGATGGGCTGGTAGGCCATGGTCAGCTGGCCCAGCTTGATGGCCTCCGCCAGATCGTGCTGCATCTGGTGGCGCTGGCTCACCTCTTCCCGCATGGAGGCGTTGTAGGTGCCGAGGGGACGTCCCTGGCGCTTGGCGACGAACAGGGCCTGCTCGGCATTGCGCAAGAGCTCGTCGCTGTCGCCGCCGTCATTGGGACAGAGGGTGATCCCCAGGGTGGCGGTCACATAGAGGTGCTGGTTGGCCAGCATGAAGGGACGGGCAAAGCCGCCGATCACCTGCTTGGCAAACACCTCGGCCTGACGGCGGTTGACGATGCCGGGCACCAAGAAGGCAAACTCGTCGCCGCCGATGCGGGCCACCAGGTCCTCGGTGCGCACCCGGCTCACCAGCCGATCCGATACCTCCCGCAGCAAGGCGTCGCCCACATGGTGATCCATGCTGTTGTTGACCGCCTTGAAGTTGTTGAGGTCGAGCACCATGAGGGCGAAGCGCTCCCCCCGCTCGCAGAAGCGGGCCAGACAGCGACCGAACAGCCAGCGGTTGGGCAGGCCGGTGAGGTTGTCGTAGTTGGCCTGGGCGGCGATCTTCTGCTCCGCCAGCTTGGTCTGGGAAAGATCGCTGAAGATGGCGATGTACTGACTGATCTTGCCCCCTTCCCGCACGGCGCTGATCATCAGCTGCTGGGGATAGAGCTTGCCGTTCTTGCGCTTGTTCCACACCTCCCCACGCCAGATCCCCACCCGCTCCAGAGCGTGGTACATGTCCGCATAGAAGGTCTGATCGTGCAGTCCGGACTTGAGCATGCTGGGCCGCTGGCCGCACGCCTCCTCCTCGCTGTAACCGGTGATCTTCTCGAAGGCCGGATTGACCGAGATGATGCGACTGTCGGCATCGCACACCAGAATGGCTTCGGAGAGGTTGTCATAGACCCGGTGGGAGAGCTTGAGCTGCTCCGCATGGCGCCTGATGGGATCGATGTTCTCCAGCACCACCATGAGATAGTCGGGGTACATCTGCTCGTTGCGGATCAGGGTCACCGTCACCCGTCCCCACAGGACGGTCCCATCCCGATGGAGATAACGCTTCTCCTGGGTAAACGCGGGACGCTCTCCCCGCTTGAGGGCGTCGTAGAGCGCAATACTGGTCTGCCAGTCGTCCGGATGGTTGATTTCGGCGACGGTGAGCTGTTGCAGCTCCTCCTGGCTGTAGCCGAGCATCTTCTCGATGGCCGGGTTCGCCCAGAGGATCTTGCCGCCCAGATCCACCTTGCCGATGCCCACGGGCGCATGGGACATCATGGTGTCCAGGAAGTGGTGATGTTCCGGTTGCGCCGGCTGCTCCTGGCTCTGGCGCTGCTGATACATCAGCGCCAGTTCACGACCGGCGAGCGGGGCCAGCAGACGCAGCAGGCCCACTATCTTCTCCATTCTCGGCATGGCCCGCTTGAACATGACGCTGCACAGGCCGATGGTCTCTCCCTCGGCGTTCTTGAGCGCGACGCCGGCATAGGCTCTCACCTCGCAGCGCTCCAGCACGGCGGCGTGGGGGAACAGCTGGCGGGTGCGATCACTGAACCAGGCTTCACCCTGTTGCATGGCGATCTCCCCCGGAGTGTCGGCGAGGGGGAAGCTGTAGGCGTTGATGTCGAGGGAGGCGGGATAGGCGGCATGCACGGTAAAGAACAGACCCGCCTGATCCTTGCCGGACACCAGGACGAAGTCAGCCCCCACCGCGTTGGCGATTTCACTCACAAAGGCATCAAAATATCCCTGACCACTCGAATGAGACAGGCTGGAGATGATTTGATAGACAGACTCGAGTGCTCGCCTCATGGCAAGGTTCTTTCTCTCCCTGGAAGGTAGAACCCGACTCTACTGAAGAGGCGGGGACAGTGCAAACATGCACTCCGCAAGATATTAAAAAGGCTTGGAAAAAGGGACCAAAAGGTCCCTTTTTCTATCAAAAATCACGTTTCGATCCCACTATGCCGCAAATGTGTACCTGCTTGAAGCTCCCGCAGTGGCGCGGCAGCTCATCCAATCGAGGCTCACTGTGGCGGCGGGACCTCACGCGGCGATACCGCTGTGACGCAGCAGCGCATCCACCTGGGGCTCCCGGCCACGGAAGGCACGAAACAGCTCCATCGGCTCCCTGGAGCCGCCCTTTTCCAGAATGTTCTTCAGGAAGGAGTGGCCCGTGGCCGGGTTGAAGATCCCCTCCTCCTCGAAGCGGGAGAAGGCGTCGGCAGAGAGTACCTCGGCCCACTTGTAGCTGTAGTAGCCCGCCGCGTAGCCGCCCGCGAAGATGTGGGAGAAGCTGTGCTGGAAGCGGTTGAACGCCGGAGGCGTCATCACGGCGACCTGGCTGCGCACCTCAGCCAGCAGCGCAGGGATCTGATCCGCTCTGGTCGGGTCAAAGGTCTGGTGCAGACGGAAGTCGAACAGGGCGAACTCCAGCTGGCGCAGCATCTGCATCGCCGCCTGGAAGTTGCGGGCGGTCAGCATCTTCTCCAGCAGATCGGCGGGCAGCGGCTCCCCGGTCTCGTGATGGCCGGAGATGAAGGCCAGCGCCTCGGACTCCCAGCACCAGTTCTCGAGGAACTGGCTCGGCAGCTCCACCGCATCCCAGGCCACGCCGTTGATGCCGGCCACGCCAGCCACATCGATGCGGGTCAGCATGTGGTGAATGCCGTGGCCGAACTCGTGGAACAGGGTGACCACTTCGTTGTGGGTGAACAGGGCCGGTTTGCCGTCCACCGGGCCGTTGAAGTTGCAGGTCAGGTAGGCCACCGGCTTTTGCAGGGAGCCGTCCTGACGGTAGCGGCGACCCAGGCAGACATCCATCCAGGCGCCGCCCTGCTTGTGCTCGCGGGCGTAGAGATCCAGGTAGAAGCTGCCGCGCAGCTCGTCATCGGCGTCAAAGATGTCGTAGAAGCGCACATCCGGGTGCCAGGTGTCGATGCCGAGACGCTCGCGCACCTTCATGCCGAACACCCGCTTGACCACCTCGAACAGCCCCTTCACGACCCGACCGGCGGGGAAATAAGGACGCAACTGCTCATCAGAGACCGAAAACTTATGCTGTTTGAGCTTTTCTGCGTAATAGGCAAGATCCCAGGCCGCCAGTTCGTCCTGACCGTGCTGCTCGGCGGCAAAGGCGCGGATCTCCTCCAGCTCCGCCTTGCCTTGGGGCAGGGACTTGGCAGCCAGGTCGGTGAGGAAGTCCACCACCTGCTCCGGCTTGTCCGCCATCTTGGTCGCGAGGGAGAGCTCGGCATAGTTGGCAAAGCCCAGCAGTCGGGCCAGCTCCCGGCGCAGGGTGAGCAACTCGGTCATGATGGCGGAGTTGTCCCACTTGCCGGCGTTGGGGCCCTGGTCGGAGGCGCGGGTGGTGAAGGCCTCATACAGCTCGGCACGCAGGGCGCGGCTGTCAGCGTACATCATCACCGGCAGGTAGGAGGGGATGTCCAGGGTGAACAGCCACCCCTCCTTGCCCTTGAGTTCGGCCATCTGGCGCGCAGCAGCCTGGGCGCTCGCGGGCAGACCGGCCAGCTCGGCCTCGTCGGTCACCAGCTTGTGCCAGCCCTGGGTCGCGTCCAGCACGTTGTTGCTGAAACGGGAGGCGAGCTCCGAGAGGCGGGCCTGGATCTCGCCGTAGCGCTGCTGCGCCTCGGCAGGCAGACCGATGCCGGAGAGGCGAAAATCGCGCAGGGTGTTCAGGATCTCCTTGCGCTGGGCATCATCCAGCCGGGGGAAGTCATCGCTCTCGGAGAGGGCCAGATAGGCTTGATAGAGCCCTTCATGCTGACCGACATAGGTCTGAAATTCGGAAAGCAGCGGCAGGCAGGCATCGTGAGCCGCTCGCAGCGCCTCGCTGTTCTGCACGGCATTGAGGTGGCTGATGGGGGACCAGATCCGGGAGAGGCGGTCGTTGACCTCTTCCAGCGGGGCGATCAGGCTGTCCCAGGTGTGAGGCTCCTTCTGGGCCAGCACATCCTCAATCTTCTGTTTGCAATCGGCGATGGCCTGCGTCACGGCAGGTTGCACCTGATCGGGCTGGATCTGGCTGAAGGGAGGCAGCGAGTCCATTGTCAGCAAAGGGTTAGTCATCTGCGGTACCTCTAAATGCTCTGCAGCCCCTGCCGTCCAGAAGCCTGCTTGGACCATCTAAGATGTAGGCAGAAACCCCATTTATCAAGCCTTTGCCGCCAAGAGACGGGCTTGTTGCCCACTTTTTCAGGCATTTTGTTCATAAAACCAGCACTTCATCTGCCAGAGGCGACAATGCCGGCCCGAGGGCCGGCATTGTGAGGGCATGGACACTCCCCGCCTCAGCGTCGGGCGTCCTCTTTCAACCACTGGGCGACCCGCTTGGCGAAGTAGGTGAGGATGCCATCGGCCCCGGCCCGCTTGAAGCAGAGCAGGGATTCCATCACGCACTCTTTCTCCTTGAGCCAGCCATTCTGGATCGCCGCCATGTGCATGGCGTACTCGCCGCTCACCTGATAGGCGAAGGTCGGCACGCCGAACTGATCCTTCACCCGGCGGATGATGTCCAGGTAGGGCATGCCCGGCTTGACCATGACGCTGTCCGCCCCTTCGGCGATGTCGAGGGCCACCTCGTGCAGGGCTTCGTTGCCGTTGGCCGGGTCCATCTGGTAGGTGGCCTTGTTGCTCTTGCCGAGGTTGGCGGCGGAGCCCACCGCATCGCGGAACGGGCCGTAGTAGTGGGAGGCGTACTTGGCGGAGTAGGCCATGATCTGCACGTTGACGAAGCCGTTCTCCTCCAGCGCCGCGCGGATGGCACCGATGCGGCCGTCCATCATGTCGGACGGGGCCACCATGTCGGCCCCGGCGGCCGCATGGGAGAGCGCCTGCTTCACCAGGATCTCGGTGGTGATGTCGTTCTGCACATAGCCTTCGTCATCGATGATGCCGTCCTGACCATGGGTGGTGAAGGGGTCGAGCGCCACATCGGTGATGACCCCGAGCTCCGGGAAGCGCGCCTTGAGGGCACGGGTCGCCCGCTGGGCCAGGGCATCCGGGTTGTAGGCCTCTTCCGCCATCAGACTCTTTCTCTCCAGCGGCGTCACCGGGAACAGGGCCACCGCCGGCACACCCAGGGCCACCAGTTCGGCGGCCTCTTCGAGCAGCAGATCGATGGAGAGTCTGTCCACCCCCGGCATGGAGGCAACGGCCTCTCGCTGACCCTCCCCCTCCAGCACGAACACGGGATAGATGAGATCGTCGACGGTCAGTACGTTTTCGCGCACCAGGCGGCGGCTGAAGTCATGTTTGCGCACCCGGCGCAGGCGACGGCCCGGGAAGGCCCCCGGAAGAGTTGTGGCCATGAATCACTCCAAAAGCGGAAGTTGGAAGAATGCGGCGGAGGTGGCCCGGGTATGGGCCAGCAAGGCCTCGGGCGCTTCACCACGGCAGGCCGCCACCACCTGGGCGATGTGCGGCAAAAAAGCGGGTTCGTTGCGTTTGGGTCTGGGTTTCAGATCCCGCGGCACCAGGTAGGGGGCGTCCGTCTCTATCATCAGGCGACCCGCCGGAATGCGGGCCACCTGCTCGCGCAGCAGCTGGCCACGGCGCTCGTCACAGAGCCAGCCGGTCACCCCGATATGCAGCCCCAGCGCCAGGCTCTCGTCCAGCTCGGCGTCGGAGCCGGTGAAGCAGTGCAGCACGGCCCCCGGCAGGCGGGGCAACCAGGGGCGCAGGATCTCGACGAATTTGTCATGGGCATCGCGGCAGTGGAGAAACACCGGCATCCCGAGCTCGGAGGCAAGCGCCAGCTGGGCGTCAAACACCGCGTCCTGCACCGGGCGGGGGGAGAAGTCCCGGTTGTAGTCGAGACCGCACTCGCCGATGGCCACCACCTGGGGCAGGGCCGCCAGTTCGCGCAAGGCGGGCAGGGTCGCCTCATCGACGCTTTTGGCATCGTGGGGATGCACCCCGGCGGTGGAGAAGCAGTAACCGGGCCAGCGGGCGGCCAATGCGGCGCTTTCGCGGCTGCCGGCCAGATCGGTGCCGGTCAGGATCAGGGCTTCCACCCCGGCGGCGCGCGCGCGTTCCACCAGGTCGGCCTGTTCGCCGGCGAACTGGCTGCTGGTCAGGTTCAAACCGATGTCGATCATGGAGTCAGGGGTTCCGGACAAACGAGGTGCATATCAGGCATTTGAAAACCATCTACTCGATGGGGCCTTACCATACGCCTCGAACGGATGCATGAAAAGAGGAAGGGAGCCTCAGCTCCCCTCTTCCGTTTGTTGCTGCTCTTCGTCCTCTTTCTTCACGTAGAAGCGGGCGAAGAACAGACCTATCTCCCACAGGCCCCACATGGGGATCGCGAGCAGGGTCTGGGAGAAGACATCGGGCGGCGTCAGCAACATACCGACCACGAAGACCCCGACGATGACGTAAGGGCGCTTCTCCTTCAGGCTCCTGGGGGTGGTCACCCCGGTCCAGCAGAGCAGTATGGTGGCCACCGGGATCTCGAACGCCACCCCGAACGCGAAGAACAGGGTCAGCACGAAGTCCAGGTAGCTGGCGATGTCGGTCGCCACCGTCACCCCGGCGGGGGCGGTACTGGTGAAGAAGCCGAACACCAGGGGGAACACCACGTAGTAGGCGAACGCCATCCCCGCGTAGAACAGCACGGCGCTGGAGGCCACCAGAGGCATGATGAGACGCCGTTCATGCTGGTACAGACCGGGGGCGATGAAGGCCCAGGCCTGATAGAGCAGATAGGGGATCGCCACGAAGAAGGAGACCACCAGGGTCAGCTTGATGGGCGTGATGAAGGGTGTCGCCACATCCGTCGCTATCATGCTGGTCCCTGCCGGCAACTGGCTGAGCAGCGGCTGGGCCACGAAGTCGTAGATGTTGTTGGAGAAGTAGATGAGCGCGATGAACACCAGCAGGATGGCGGAGATCGCGCGCAGCAGACGGGTTCTCAGCTCCACCAGATGGCTGATGAGGGGCTGTTCTGCCTGACTCATGGCTTCACCTCCCCTTTGGCTGCGGACTCGCTGGCGGGCACAGGCTCGCTCTCTCGCTGGCTGTTGACCGGTGGCACCTCTGGGGTCGCGGGCACCGAGGCCGTCACCGGAGTGGCTGGCTCAGCCTGGGCGAGCTCCCGAGGCGGGCGGATCTCGTTCTCCCCCTGATAGGGACGATTCACCGACTGGGCGGCCGCTTTCAACTGCTCGATGGACTCCTGCAGCTCGGGGCTCAGGTTGTTCATCTGCAGCCGTTCGGCCTTCTTCAGGTCGTTGTGCAGATCCTGCAACTTGAGCTCCTGTTCCAGCTCGGCCTTGACCGAGTTGGCGGTGCTGCGGATCAGCCTTATCCAGTGGCTGGCGGTGCGGATCGCGACCGGCAACCGCTCGGGGCCCAGCACCACCAGGGCGACGACGCCGATGACGACCAGCTCCCAAAAACCGATGTCGAACATGGCTTAGGCCTGATCTTTGTCTTTCTGCTTGGCGGCTTCGGCGTTGCTGGCCGTCTCGTTCAACTGCTTGGTCGGGAACTCGGCATCTTTCTGCTCGGGTTTGGTGTCGGCCGGCTCATCGGAGAGCGCCTTCTTGAACCCCTTGACCGCCGCGCCCAGATCGCCGCCGATACCGCGCAATTTCTTGGTGCCGAACAACAGCACGACGATGACTGCGATGATCAACAACTGCCAAATACTGATACCACCCATGACTTTCTCTCCGGATAGGCGCCCGAGGGCGCAGGTTATTTAATGGGAACGGGTTCGCAACCAACCCAGCAGCCAGCATAACCCGGCGCCGGCGAGGCTGATTTGTCCCCACTCAATGTGTTGTTTCTGGGTCAGCAAGAATACACCCGCGAGCAGCAGGCTGGCTCCAACCCCTAAGAGGTAGCGGGCCTGCCCCTGACGGCGACTGTGGCGACGGAAATCGGCAAACATCTGGTCGAAGTGGTGCTGCTGATGGCGGGCCTGACGCAGGGTCTCGTAGACCAGCTCCGGCAGCTCCGGCAGTTTCTCCGCCCAGAACGGCGCCTTCTCCTTGATGGCATTCCACACCGCCTTGGGGCCGACCTGCTCGTGCATCCAGTTTTCCAGATAGGGCTTGGCGGTCTGCCACAAATCCAGCTGGGGATAGAGCTGGCGACCCAGCCCTTCCACATAGAGCAGGGTCTTTTGCAGCAGCACCAGTTGCGGCTGCACCTGCATGTTGAAGCGACGGGCGGTGTTGAACAGATTGAGCAGCACGTGGCCGAAGGAGATCTCGGAGAGCGGTTTCTCGAAGATGGGCTCCAGCACGGTGCGGATGGCGAACTCGAACTCGTCCACCTTGGTATCGGGCGGTACCCAGCCTGACTCCACGTGCAGCTCGGCCACACGGCGGTAGTCGCGGTTGAAGAAGGCGAGGAAGTTCTCCGCCAGGTAGCGCTTGTCTTCCCGGTTGAGGGTGCCGACGATGCCGCAGTCGATGCCGATCCAGAGCGGATTCTCGGGGTGTTCGAAAGAGACGAAGATGTTGCCCGGGTGCATGTCGGCGTGGAAGAAGCTGTCGCGGAACACCTGGGTGAAGAACACCTCCACTCCGCGCTCGGCCAGCAGCTTCATGTTGGTGCCGTTGGCCTCAAGGGCGGCAATGTCGGAAACCGGAATGCCGTAGATCCGCTCCATCACCAGCACCTGCTCGCGGCAGTGCTCGGTGAACACCTCGGGCACGTAGAGCGCCTCGGAACCGGTGAAGTTGCGGCGCAGCTGGATGGCGTTGGCCGCTTCGCGCATCAGGTTGAGCTCGTCGAGTATGGTCTTGCGATACTCCTCCACCACCTCGACGGGGCGCAGTCGTCCGCTCTGGGGCACGAAACGGGCCACCAGACGGGCCAGGGCCTGCATCAGGCGCAGGTCGGCCTCGATGACCGGCTCGATATCGGGACGGATCACCTTGATGACGATCTCGCGGCCGTTCTCCTTCAACCGGGCGGTGTGCACCTGGGCGATGGAGGCGGATGCCAGCGGCGTCTCGTCGAAGTCATCGAACAGGGTCTCGACGGGGCAACCCAGGCTCTCTTCTATCTGGCGACGGGCGGCCTGACCACAGAAGGGAGGCACCCTGTCCTGCAGCAGGGCCAGCTCTTCGGCAATGTCGGGGGGCAGCAGGTCTCGGCGGGTCGAGAGCATCTGGCCGAACTTGATGAAGATGGGGCCCAGGGCCTCGAAGGCGAGGCGAATGCGGGCGCCACGGCTCATGCCTTGTTGCTTGTTCTTGAGCCAGAACAGACTGCGACGGGCCAGACGGCCAGGCCAGGGCTGATAACGGGCGGGCACCAGCTCGTCGATGCCCTGTTCCAGCAGGATGCTGACGATGCGATAGAGGCGTTTGAACTCCTTCGGGGTCATCAGCTCACCTGCTGTTCGAGGCGGGCAAGCCGCAACTCGATCGCCTTCATCTGTTGGGCCAGCTCTTCGACATCGTCATTGAAGCTCGCCACTTCCAGCGGACCCGGGGCAAGCCTCGCCTCCTCGGTCAAATACTCGGCCACTTGACGCTGGGAAAGGCACAACTCTCGCCCCACAAAACGGCGAGCCTGACGGGCACCACTGCACAGGGTGTGGGCCACCACATCGCCGGTGTAGCGGGACAGCTCCTCTTCCCAGTCGATATCGAGCTCGCCAAGCAGGGCGCTGAATGCCTGCACCAGCTGGGGGTCACCGCTCAGGTCCAGCTTCTCCTCGCGGATGTAGCGGGTCAGGGCGGAAGGCTCCTTGAGCAGGCCGAGGGCGGTCAGGGAGAGGCTCAGCACCGCATCCGCCTCCCCTTCAAACCTGGCCAGCACATCCAGACGGCGCTCCGAGAAGACAAACCAGAGCGGCTTGAGCTCGCGCAGATCCAGTTTGAGTACCTTGCCCGCGAGCTTGCGCAGCCGCTCCGGGCTCTGTTTGTCCAGGGCCAGCAACTGGTTGAGGCTGGTTTCGATCACCGCGGTGACCATGGCATCCATCGGCATAGGCGACCTTAAAACTTGTAACCGCGGTGCAGGGCAACCACGCCCTGGGTCAGGTTGTAAAACTCCACCTGTTCGAACCCGACATTCTCCATCATTCCTGCCAGGGTCTGCTGATCCGGGTGCATGCGGATGGATTCCGCCAGGTATTTGTAACTTTCGCTGTCATTCGCGACGATTTCGCCCATTTTCGGCAGCAATTTGAAGGAATAGAGATCATACAGCTTGGCGATCACTTCGCTCACCGGCTTGGAGAACTCCAGCACCAGCAGGCGGCCACCCGGCTTGAGCACCCGGAACATGGAGGCAAGCGCCTTGTCCTTGTCGGTGACGTTGCGCAGGCCGAAGCCGATGGTGATGACGTCGAAATGGTTGTCAGGGAACGGGAGCGCCTCGGCATTGGCCTGCACGTAGGAGACGTTGTTGGCCACCCCCAGGTTACGCAGTTTGTCGCGGCCCACTTTCAGCATGGAGTCGTTGATGTCCGCCAGGACCACCTGGCCGGTCTCACCCACGATGCGGGAGAACTTGGCGGTCAGATCCCCTGTGCCGCCAGCCAGATCCAGCACCTTCTGGCCCTTGCGGACACCGGAGCAGTCGATGGTAAAGCGCTTCCAGAGGCGATGGATGCCGAACGACATCAGATCGTTCATCAGATCATACTTGGCCGCTACCGAATGAAAGACACCGGCGACCAGGGTTTCCTTCTCGGTCGCTGCCACGGTTTTATAGCCAAAATGCGTAGTAGTAGTCTGTTCCGACATCCCTCAAATACCCATAGAGCAAAGAATGGCCGCCAGTTTACCAGAGCCGATGGCGTGCGGACACCTCAAACCCGGCTTGCGACCAACTGCATCCCCAGCACGACCATGGCCAGACAGAGGAACAGATTGAGACCGATATTGAGCAGCGCCTTCAGATAGGCCCCTTGCTGGGCCAGCACGACCGTATCGAGGGCAAAGGAGGAGAAGGTGGTCAGGGCGCCGAGGATACCCACCATCAGCAATGGTTTCATCGGGTGTTCCACCACGTGACCATGGCTGATCAGGGCATAGGCAATCCCCATGATGAAGGAACCCACCACGTTGACCACCAGGGTGCCATAGGGAAAGTGGCGTCCCAGCAGCCATGCCATCAGCTCGGCGATGCCAAAGCGCAGGCAGGCACCGAAGGCGCCCCCGACAGCGACAAATAACCAGGTTTGCATCAAGCAGTCTCCAAGATTGTCAGGTTGGCATTATGCAAAATGTCGGCAGCAGGGGACAGCCGGGCAATTAATCGACCCTGCTAGACCCTAGCGGCGAAAGTCTACCGATTCTGCATTCACAAGATGGAGGGTCGTCTCGGCCGGGCGAGTATCGGCGATGACTCTGCCATGGCGGATGGAATAACGCACCGGCACCTGGCGGCGCACCGCATCGAAACCATTCTCTGCAGGAAGGATCAGCAGGTTGGCGGGCTTGCCCACCTCGATGCCGTAGCGATCCTGCACGTTCAGGGTGCGGGCGCTGTGGCTGCCGATCAGCTTGAGGCTGTCGTTGATCTGCTCGTAGCCCATGATCTGGCAGACATGGAGCCCCATGTGCAGCACCTGCAACATGTTGGCCGTGCCCATGGGATACCAGGGATCGAACACGTCGTCGTGGCCGAAGCAGACGTTGATGTTCGCCTCCAGCATCTCCTTCACCCGGGTGATGCCACGACGCTTGGGATAGCTGTCGAAGCGCCCCTGCAGGTGAATGTTCACCAGCGGATTGGCGACGAAGTTGATGTCCGCCATCCTGAGCAGCCGGAACAGCCGCGAGGCATAGGCTCCGTTGTAGGAGTGCATGGCGGTGGTGTGGCTGGCGGTCACCCTATGACCCATGCCGCGCTCGTAGGCCAGGGTTGCCAGCGTCTCGATAAAACGGGACTGTTCGTCATCGATTTCGTCGCAATGCACATCCACCAAAACCTGATATTTCTCCGCAAGATCGAAGACGTAGTGCAGACTTTCGACCCCGTACTCCCGAGTGAACTCGAAATGGGGGATGGCACCGATCACGTCGGCCCCCAGCTTGAGGGACTCTTCCAGCAATGCCTTGCCGTTGGGGTAGGAGAGGATCCCCTCCTGTGGGAAGGCCACTATCTGCAGCTCCACCCACTCCTTCATCTCCTCCCGCACCTCCAGCATCGCCTTCAGAGCAACCAGATTGGGGTCGGAGACATCCACGTGGGTACGGACAAACTGGATGCCGTTCGCAATCTGCCATTTCAGCGTCTGGATGGCGCGCTGTTTCACATCCTCATGGGTCAGCAGCGCTTTGCGCTCGGCCCAACGCTCGATCCCCTCAAACAGGGTACCGGAGAGGTTCCAACTCGGCTCGCCAGCCGTCTGGGTGGTATCGAGGTGAATGTGCGGTTCGATAAAGGGGGGGATGACAAGGCCTTGCTCACCATCAAGCTCGCGGGCAGAGAGCAGCTGAGTGCTCATGGGCTCAATGGCCCGGATCACGCCTCCCTGACAGAGGATTTGCCACATCCCTTCCCTGCCCGTCAAACGCACATTCCTAATCAGCATGTTCTTTCCCCTTCGAAAGCGTGGTTGTCTTTGCCAATCCACAACTTAGCCCGGATCCCTTTAATAGAGAAGCGCCGCCCGGAAAGCATACGGGATAGAAAGGGAGGATATGTCAGCAACAAGAAGGTGCGACATTGCAGGACTGCAATTTGCGATGGATGGCCTGAAAAGCAGATACAAAAAAGCCTCCCGATTGGGAGGCTTTCTTATTTAATGGTGCTGATACCCAGAATCGAACTGGGGACCTCATCCTTACCAAGGATGCGCTCTACCGACTGAGCCATATCAG
>NZ_JAPCIS010000020.1:3841-71786 GCF_027707425.1 Aeromonas sp. QDB63 | reverse complement strand
ACCAGCGGGGCTGACGCCCCGGCGAAATTCCCCTCCCACCTACGTCGGAGGGAGTCCCCTTTCGCATTTAAGATGGGACCACAGGCACCGCTTTTCATCACTGGCCCCTCCACGATTTCGACCCCCTGGCTCGCCAGCTGGGCCATCACCTGATCCAGGGGCCAGCTGGTGATGAGGCAGAGATCCCCCGACCCCACCTGCGCCCGGTTGCGCGCCTCCTCCCCCAGCAACTGCAAATTGATCTTCTGGTTGCCAAAACGCAGCGCCCGGCGGCCTGCCCCGAAGGTGATGGGCTCCATCTTGAAGGCGCCGCTGTAAAATGCCACCGCCCGCTCAATGTCGCTGACCGTCAATACCAGATGGTCGATATGGCTTATCATGCTTGCTCCCTGTCATGGTGATTGCCGCACCATCATACCCACCCGCCTCAATAGAAACTGTGGCATGGTGCACAGGGGGCTAACCACTTATTTTGACTAGGGAAATACCTTAACGCACGGCAGCACACGCCTTGTCACGCTGGGCCAGCAGGGTTTCGTCATTACTGCCCATGGCCGCCAGAATGGCCTGATTACAGGCCCGCTCCGCGAGCTTACCCGGGCTCTGCTGGGCATCGGCGATCTCCGCGATCATGGGGCGATAGCCGATGGCGGCCGAGCAGTACATGGTGCGGTACTTGGGAAGCTGCCAACTGCTGTCGTCTTGCCGTGTCAGGTCATCGCACAGTTTACCAAACAGTGCCTGCGCCTTGACCGTGCACTGACTGAAGCGCCGCACATCTTGCTCGTAGGGACGGCAGACACTTTGCTGTTTTATCTGCCAGAGCTGGAAAGAGAAGGGAACCTGCTCTCCCTCATAGGGCACTACCAGCGTTTTTAGCTCGGTGCCATAGATATCCGTCACCTGCTGCTGCACCAGATTGAGATAAGCCGAAAAAAGATAAGATATTGGATCCATCACTACCTCCCTGTGGTTCGCCTTCTCTATCTTCGCCGCCCATGGCTAGATAGATCTTCAAATGGGCAAAATTAGATAACAGCTTACTGATTTAGCTAAAAAAAATGATACCCTGCCTACTCCCCTTATGCACAAGATTCAAGGTCAGTCACCATGCAGCAATGTGGTATTTATGAACAACTCATCACACAACTGTTGGCATCAAGACTAGGGAAGGTGCGAATAAGTCATATGGCACGAGAGCATTTAATGGTAACCCATTGATATTAAATGACTAAAATTTTCATTTTTTGTTCGTGGGATACTTGTTCGCACTTTCCCTTGAACAAAACGGAGCAGCACTTCTCCCCCACCACCCGTTATCACGACTACGCCATTAATGAGTCACTGTTCCATTGGCAGAGCCAAAACAGCGCTCGCCCAGAGCGAGGCAAGGGGCTGAGTTACATAAACCACAGGGCAGAGGGTAAGCGCGTGTTTCTGTTCGTTCGTGAGCAGAGCAAAGATGAATTTGGCCGCACCCTTGGCTTTGTGAACTTTGGTGAGGTGGAGTACATCTCCCACAGCGGTAGCCAACCGATGAACATTAAATGGCGTCTCACTACTCCGATGCCGCCTTTTATGTGGAAAGAAGCGGCCAAATTGGCAGTTGGCTGAGCGACCCATCACAACAAGGCCCACCCACGGCGGGCCGCCTTCGTGTGGTCAGCAGGCAATCCGCTCTATGCGACCACCACTGAGTTTGAAGAAGGCATCCTGTGGCAGCTCCTGCAGCCAGGTGGTGGTGTAGTCCAGATCCACATAGGCGCCGCGCAGCATGGCGCCAAAGAGACCGTGAGAAACCACGATGGCCTGCTCGGCAATCTGCTCGTCCTCAAGCCATTGCCGGGCCCGGCGCTGAATGCTCTCAAAACTCTCGCCATGGGGGGCCCGCAGATACCAGTCCGGCTCCTCCAGATCCAGCTCGGGGTGGGCCGCCAGCAGCTCGGGCACCCGGCGACCCTCCCACTCCCCCATCCCCAGCTCCACCAGCCGCTCGTCCCAGATGATGCGCTCCTGGTCCAAGCCAAGCTGCTGACACACCCGCTCCGCCGTCTGCCGTGCCCGGCCGAGGGGGCTGGCGTAGATCGTCCAGTCGGTGGGCTCGGCCAGGAGCTTGGCCAGACGGGCCCCCATGGCGAGGGCCTGGGCTTCTCCCCTGGGGGTCAACTCGGAGTTGCAACGCCCCTGCAACCGCAATTCGGCGTTGTAACGGGTCTGGCCATGGCGCAGCAAATAGAGGGTTCGAGACATGGTTTCTCCAGCAGAGTCAACGAGATAAGAAAACAGGGGGAAGATGATAACAGATGTACCGGGTCAACCAAGACCCGGAGGATGCAGGCTTGTGCTGACTCCTTGAGCGCATGGCCTGCGGCTATCGTGATAAGGACGACAGGGGCTGCGCGCCTTTATCGCACAGGCGCCTTGTGCGCTTACCACACGCCTTCGCCACGGGCCCGCCAGCGCCGTGGCAAGCGCCCCATGCTCCCCTATCTTGTTGTTCAGACGGAATAAAATGGGGATGTGCCGGTTTATCGGTCACAGGATGGCGGCCAAAGCCAGAAAAGACAGAGTTTTTGCTCTGATCCGGGGGCCATTTTGGTACGTATCTCTGGCTCACGACAGGGACGCCTGGTGTACAATCTGCCACCCGATTTCCCCTGACCCGGCCCAGGCTCAGGCCCTGATGTACCCCAGAGTAAATGAACGTGACCCCAACCCACCCCATGCTCGACAGTTATTACAGCCAGGATCTGGTGTTCTTCTCCATCCTGGTGGCGGTGCTCGCCTCCTATACGGCGCTGACCATGACCAGCCGGGTGAGCCAGAGCCGGGGACGGGCCGCCGTGCTCTGGCTCGCGGGGGGAGCCTTCGCCATGGGGCTCGGCATCTGGTCCATGCATTTTATCGGCATGCTCGCCTTCAACCTGCCCATCGCGCTGGGATACGATCTGACCCTCACCGGTCTCTCCCTGGTGGCAGCCATCGGCTCCTCGGCCTTTGCGCTCTGGCTGGTGAGTCGTCCCCAGCTCCCCTGGCACCAGATCCTGTTCGGGGCCGTGCTGATGGGGGCCGGCATTGCCACCATGCACTACATCGGCATGGCGGCCATGAAGATAGCGCCTGGCATCCACTACCTGCCTGGGCTCTTCATCCTCTCCATCCTCATCGCGGTATTCGCCTCGGGGGCCGCACTCTGGATAGCGTTTCGCCTGCGCAACAGCTCGCCCCGCGCCTTCTTCAGCAAGGCCTTCGCCTCCCTGGTGATGGGGACAGCCATCATCGGCATGCACTACACCGGCATGGCGGCGGCCCAGTTCCCCGCAGAGAGCCTGTGCGGGGCCCTCTACACCGGTCTCAATACCCAGTGGCTGGCAACCGTGGTCATCATAGTGACCCTGGCGGTGTTCGCCATCGCCTTCGTGCTCTCCATGCTGGATGCCCACGCCGCCAGGCTCTCCACCTCCCTGCATCAGGCCCACGACGAGCTGCTCAAGCTGGCGCTCCATGACAGCCTGACCCGGCTGCCGAACCGGCTGCTGTTTGCCGACCGGCTGGAGCAGCGCATCCAGGAGTGTCAGCACAGCCAGCGCAGCTTCTCCCTGCTGTTTCTCGATCTCGACGGCTTCAAGATCATCAACGATGCCCACGGCCACCACACCGGGGATCTGCTGCTGGCCGAGGTGGCCCAGCGCATCACCGGCCTGCTCGGTGCCAGCGACACCGCCTCGCGCTTTGGCGGGGACGAGTTCGTGCTGGCCCTGGCGCCGGGGGATGTGAGCCAGACCACGGCCTTCGCCGAGCGGCTGCTGGCCACCCTGGCCCAGCCCTATGAGTGGGAGCACCACAGCCTGCACATCACCGCCAGCATCGGCATTGCCGTCTATCCCCAGGATGGCACCAGCCTGCACGAGCTGACCCTCAACGCCGATGCCGCCATGTATTACGCCAAGGAGCAGGGGCGCAACGACTACTACTACTTCGACAGCGCCATGAACGCCAACGCCCACCAGCAGTTCCTGCTGCACAAGGAGCTGCAACACGCCCTGGAGCGGGGGGAGCTGGCCCTGCACTACCAGCCCAAATACTGTGCCCGCAGCGGCCAGGTGGTCGGCGCCGAGGCCCTGCTGCGCTGGCAGCACCCGGAGCATGGTGCCGTCTCGCCGGCCAGCTTCCTGCCGCTGGCGGAGAAGAGCCGGCTCATCATCCCCATCGGCAACTGGGTCATCGACGAGGCGTGCCGCCAGATGAGCGCCTGGCGGGCGGCGGGTCATCACGACTGGAGCGTGGCAGTCAATCTCTCCACCATCCAGCTCGCCAGCCCCGGGCTGCTGGAGGAGGTGCAGGGCGCCCTCGCCCGCCATCGGCTCGAGGCCCGTCACCTGACCCTGGAGATCACCGAATCCACCGCCATGCAGAAGGCCGAGGAGAGCCTCGCCATCCTCAACCGTCTGGCCGAGCTCGGCCTTGGCATCTCCATCGACGACTTCGGCACCGGCTACTCCAGCCTGCTCTACCTCAAGCGCTTCCCCGCCAACGAGCTCAAGATTGACCGGGGCTTTGTCACCACCCTGGAGCGGGGGGGCGATGATGCCACCATCATCGCCGCCATCATCGCCCTGGGTCAGGCCCTGGAGATGCGCATCGTGGCAGAGGGGGTGGAAACCCCGGAGCAGCGGGACCTGCTGACCGAGCTGGGCTGCGACACCTTGCAGGGCTACCTGCTCGGGCGCCCCATGACCGGGGAGCAACTGCTTGTCCACTGCGCTCCCGAGACTCCCCAACGGGTGCTGGAAGGTGTGCTTGCCTGACAAGCAGGTGAGGCGCAGCGCCCGTGTCGCCAGGGTCATCACCAGCCCGATTGCGTCCCTTCACGACTCAAGGTAGTCTGCTGCAAGACTCGAATGCTCCTTTATTTTGCCGGGCGCATCGAGCGCCCCCCATGGCAGATCACCCGTTCAGAGGAGCCACATCCATGGCCAGATACCAGTTCTTCAGCGTCCCCGCCTCCCGCCGTCAGCAATATACCTATGTCGACATGGCCTCCCCCACCTTCCTCACGGAGAAGGAGGCGCTGCTGACGCAAGGGTTCGAGGTGGAAGAGGATTTCATCGACGCGGCCACTCCCCGCGAGGCGGTGGAGAAGTACAGATCCGGTTTTCTCTACGTGGCGGACGAGATAGGCAAGTCAGACGAGGCCTATGCGGCGGCAACGGCCTTGCTGGAGATGGGCAATAAGATCCTGGGCCGCAAGGCGGGCTGAACAAGGCGGGCCGCCGGGACGATACCCCGATGGCCCGCAGGCAGTCAGCGTTGGGGGTGCTGGCGGAGCATCTCCACCAGCTCCTCTTCACTGCCGGGTTCATGGGCAAGCTGCAGGCTGGGGGCGGCGCCCCCCATCAGCATATAAACGTGAGTGCTGCAGTGATCGTAGTGATACCACTTACCGTCGATACAGACGTCGGTATAGCATCTCGGGTCCCTCTTGAGTTCCATACGCACATCCTTATGTGTCATTCACCAACATCACTCTTGACCGTAAAATAAGGGACCTAAGTCCCCCTTGACCTGGATCAAGGGAGGTGGCGGGCAAAAGCGGGCAGTGGCCGGATCTGGCCGGGGCGGGATGCCGCCAGCCTGGATGACAGAGCCCGCCAACCGGCCCCAGCCAGGCAACAGCGCAACAAAAACGGCGCCCGAAGGCGCCGTTTTTCATGTCCGTCATTTGACCGACGGGGAACAAGCCGCTGGCTTATTCGTCTTCCAGGTAGGCGTAGCCTTGCAGACCCAGCTCCAGCTCGTCGAGCAGGGCCTTGCGGGTCTCGTCGTCCAGCGCCGGGTGGGAGACGATGCGCTGGTAGTTCTCGCGGATCACGGACGGGTCGATGTTGACGTAACGCAGCAGCTGGTCGACGGTGTCGCCACGCACCACGTTGCGGATGTCCATCTTGCCTTCTTCATCCAGCCACACTTCCGCGCAGTGGGTGTCACCGAACAGGTTGTGCAAATCCCCCAGGATCTCCTGATAGGCACCCACCAGGAAGAAGCCGACGTGGCACTCTTCGTGCTCCCCGTAGACCGGCATCGGCAGGGTGCTTTCCACCCCCAGACCGTCGACGTAGTGCTCCACCTGACCGTCGGAGTCACAGGTGATGTCCATCAGGATGCCGCGGCGGGTGAGCGGACGATCAAGACCGGCCAGCGGCATCACCGGGAACACCTGACCGATACCCCAGGCATCCGGCAGGGACTGGAACAGGGAGAAGTTGGCAAAGCACTTGTCCGCCAGTTTCTCGGAGAGCTCGTCGGCCAGGGCGCGGTGGTTGCGGTTGACCGGGTTCAGCAGCTCCTTGAGCGCCAGACAGGTGTTCTGGTGCAGCATCTCGGCCCAGGCGCGTTGCTCCAGGTTCAAGAGGCCCATGGTGTACTGGGCGTTGACGTCACCGAGATCCGCCACGGAGTCGTGGAAGATCTCCAGCAGGGAGGGATCTTCCCCGCGCAGGTCCAGCCAGCCTTTCCACATGTTCTGCAAGATGGTGGGCGCGTCTTCGTCCGGGGCGCTGATGTCGTTCACCTCCACCCCTTCGGCACCAATGATGTTGGTGACCAGCACGGCGTGGTGTGCAGTCAGGGCACGGCCGGACTCGCTGATGATGGTCGGGTGCGGCAGGTCGAACTCGCGGCACACATCGCCGATGCCCCAGACCACGTTGTTGGCGTACTCGGAGAGGCTGTAGTTCGCGGAGCAGTGGCTCTGGGAACGGGTGCCCTCGTAGTCCACACCCAGGCCGCCGCCCACGTCCACCACCTCGACCTTGGCGCCAAGACGGCACAGCTCGGCGTAGAAGCGGCCGCACTCGCGGATGCCGCCCTGGATGTCGCGGATGTTGGCGATCTGGGAGCCCAGATGGAAGTGCAGCAGTTGCAGGCAGTCCAGCTTGCCGAGGCTGCGCAGACGCTCCACCAGCGCCAGGATCTGGGAGGCGGAGAGACCGAACTTGGACATGGAACCGCCGCTCGATTCCCACATACCGGAGCCGGTGGACGCCAGACGGGCGCGCACCCCGATGTTGGGCTTGATGTTGAGACGAGCTGACTCGTCCAGCACCATTTCCAGCTCGGAGGGCTTCTCCACCACGATGTAGACCTTGTGGCCCATCAGGTTGCCCAGGAGGGCGTGGCGGATGTATTCGCGGTCCTTGTAACCGTTGCAGACGATCACGGACCCTTGCTCATGATGATGGGACAGCACGGCCAGCAACTCGGGCTTGGAGCCCGCTTCCAGCCCAAGCCGGGGCTTGTCGCTGTAGGACTGACTGATGGTCTCGATGACGCGGCGCTGCTGGTTTACCTTGATCGGGTAAACGCACAGGTAATCCCCTTCATAGCCTGACTTTTCGATGGCCTGACCGAAGGCGTTGAACAGCGCATCGACCCGGCTCTTGAGGATGTCGGGGAAACGCAGCAACACCGGCGTGGTCAGCCCGGACTGGCGCAGTTGCTCGATGGCCTCGGACAGCACGATCTGAGCCTCGGGGCGAGACTTGTCGGGAGAGACGGTCACATGACCGGCGTCATTGATATTGAAAAAACCCGCACCCCAGTAGGGAACGTTGTAGACCTTCAAGGAGTCCTTGCTGGACCAGTTAGTCATGGGCTATGCCTCGCAAATGAGCGGCCGTGGGCCGCCTTCGTTACCCTCAATCACATCCAGACCATTGATTGCAAAATGCGGCAAGCCAGAGCGGCCTGCTGACGTTGGACCCGCAACGGAGCATGCTCCGCCACATCCTGTTCATTGCACATCGCGGCAAGCCAAGGCTGCCTGGTGGATCTTGGGAAGTAACGAGTCTTGATGTGGGGCTGGTGGCTTTACATCAAGCTCAACGGTATGCGGTAACACCTTGCCGGCGTACCGCGGTACTTTGATGACAATCGGCATCAGCCACGCCGTTTGTTCATCATTCGGCAGCCATCCCGACGGACAGGAGAAGGTTTCAAGGAAGAGAAGGGAAGACGTCAGCACGCATCATGTTGATGGACGACAACCACTACGACCCGCTCAACGCCAGTGACCGCCCATGACAAGGGAGATGATGAGCCCGAAGCCCACTCGGTCAGCTGAAAGATGAGAGTCCGTTGTTCTCCCTGATACCGGAGCCTAACCGGTATTAAAGAAACCATTCCCCAGCAGTGTCTGTCGTTTCTGCGTGCCTCGCCCTATAGGCGTCATGATCCTGCGGGTCTGGCGGACACGGCCTGCGCAGGGTTGCCCTCGGATCGGCGCGGAGTGTACACACTTACCGCAGCCAGTGACAATAAAAAATCGTGTTAAAAAACGGGTTTTCATCGGGGGGCAAAATCTCGCTGCCAGCAAGGCGGGCTCTGGGATGGCGGGGGATGAGAGCGCGTGGGCGAGGCGATGAAAATAACCAACACGTCACGCTTTTTGGGTCACCCCTTGCCAGCGCTGGGCCGAGGGGAAATTCAGCTTTATCGCAATTGCTTAACCAGTTTTTATTTTGGAATTTTTATGCAAACTGCCGAGCAATGATCCCCGCCCCTCCCCTTCGATGGCCCTCCTCTCTCCCACAAAATCATCAAAAACTGCGCTGACGCAATAAGCGGCGCCGCCGTCTTGGCCACAATGACTCCTCTTTCGTGACCCGAGGCTTGCCCATGAACACCCTGCTTTCGCGCTTTCTCCACTACCTCACCTTTCATACCCGCTCCGATGCGACCAATCCTGCCTGCCCCAGCAGCGAGGGACAGCGCCTCTTCGCCCGGGCCCTGCGCGACGAAATGACGCAGATGGGGCTGAGCCAGGTCACCCTGGACGAGCATGGCTACCTCACCGCCTGCCTGCCGGGCAACCAGCCGGATGCCCCCGCCATCGGGCTCATCGCCCACATGGACACCGCCGATTACGAGGCCGAGTGCGTCGTTCCCCAGATAGTCGAGAACTATCAGGGGGGCGATATCTGCCTTGGCAAAGGGGACGAGGTGCTGGCCATCCGCCAGTACCGCTTCCTGAAAAACTACCTGGGGCAGGATCTCATCACCACCGACGGCACCACCCTGCTGGGGGCCGACGACAAGGCGGGCATCGCCGAGATCCTCACCGCCGTGGAATACCTGCAGGCTCACCCCGAGATCCCCCGTGGCGATGTCTGGGTCGGCTTTACCCCGGACGAGGAGATAGGGCGCGGTGCCGACCGCTTCCCGCTGGAGCGCTTCCCGGCCAAGTGGGCCTACACGGTGGATGGCGGCGAGCTCGGCGAGCTCGAATGCGAGAACTTCAACGCCGCCAGCGCCACGGTGCGCATCACAGGCAACAACGTCCACCCCGGCACCGCCAAGGGCAGCATGATCAACAGCCAGACCCTGGCCGCCCGCTTCCATGCCGCCATGCCCGCCGAGCAGACCCCGGAGTGCACCCAGGGGTATGAAGGCTTCTTCCACCTGGCCCGGATGGAGGGCACGGTGGAGGAGACCACCCTGCACTACCTCATCCGCGACTTCGACGATGACTGCTTCGCCGCCCGCAAGGCCCAGCTCAAGGAGCGGGTCGCCTCCCTGCAGCTGGACGCCCCCAGGGCGCGCATCACCCTGGAGATAGCGGATAACTACCGCAACATGCGCAGCCAGATAGCGCCCCATCCCCACATCGTCGAGCTGGCCAAAGCCGCCATGGAGGCCGCCGACGTGGTGCCCAAGATCAAACCCATTCGCGGCGGCACCGACGGCGCCCGGCTCTCCTTCATGGGGCTGCCTTGTCCGAACCTGTTCACCGGCGGCCACAACTTCCACGGCAAGCACGAGTTCATCCCCCTGCAATCCATGGAAAAAGCGGTCGCCACCCTGGTGGCGCTGGTGCGCCTCACCTCTGCCTGGCGGGCAGAGTAAGGGGGCAAGGACGGGGTTCGCCCCGTCATCAAACCGTCACCCAACCGACACACGAAAGGCACGCAGGGGCGTCAAACTGGGGCAAAGTTCAGCGGAGCCTTGCCCATGTTCGACGTCGATACCCTGTTGGGGCAGCACCTGCCCCGCCTCGCCAGCCAGCCCCTCCTCCGTCCCCTGATGAGGCAGGGGCTGAGCTGGTTGCTGCACGAGGAGGCCTTCACCCGCTTTGCCGCGCGCCATCCCCACCTGCGCGGTCTGGACTTCATCGAGCAGGCCCTCACCGAGCTCCACTTCGACTACCGGGTGAGCGAGGCCGAGCTCGAGCACATTCCCGCCAGCGGCCGGGTCATTCTTGTCGCCAACCACCCCATCGGCTCCCTGGACGGGCTGGCCCTGCTGCGCCTCATCGGGCGCATCCGCCCCGACGTCAAGATAGTGGCCAACCAGGTGCTGGCCCAGCTCGCGCCGCTGCGCCCATTGCTATTGCCGGTGGACAACCTGGGGGGCAAGACCGACAGGCAGGCCATCCTCGCCATGAACGAACACCTCGCCGCCGACGGGGCCCTGGTTATCTTCCCCGCAGGCGAGGTCTCCCGCCTCGGCCCCAAGGGGGTAAAGGATGGCCCCTGGCAGGCCGGCTTCATCAAGCTGGCCCAGCGCAGCCGAACGCCCCTGGTGCCCATTCACCTGGGAGGGCGCAACAGCCTCTGGTTCTATCTCGCCTCCTGGCTCAACAAGCCCGCCTCCGCCCTGCTGCTGGTACGCCAGCTGTTTCGCCAGCAGGGGCGGACGCTGCCGGTGACCATAGGGGCGCGCATTCCCCTCGCCAGTTTTCAGGAGTTGCCGGCCAAGACGGCAGCCCGGCTGGTGCGCGGCCACCTCTACCGAATCGCTCGAGGCAAGGCGGGACGGTTGCAGACCGAGGCCCCCATCGCCCTGCCGGAGGATCGCCGCCTGCTGAAACAGGCCATCGACGGGTGCGAGCTGCTCGGCCAGACCCCGGACGGCCAGCGTATCCTGCTCTATCGCCGCCACGAGCAGAGCCACTCGGTGATCCTGCGTGAACTGGGGCGCCTGCGGGAGATCGCCTTTCGGGCGGTGGGGGAAGGCTCGGGCAAGCGGCGGGATCTCGATGCCTTCGACGATGACTATCACCACCTCATCCTCTGGGATCCCGCCCGCCTCGACATCATCGGCGCTTACCGTTTCGCCCCGGTGGCCGAACGGCTGGCCAGCAAGGGGCTGGATGGCCTCTACAGCCACACCCTGTTCGGCTTCGAAGAGAAGCTGCTGCCCCGGCTGGAACAGGCCATCGAGCTTGGCCGCAGCTTCATCCAGCCCGCCTACTGGGGCAAGCGGGGGCTCGATTACCTCTGGTTCGGCATCGGGGCCTATCTGGCCCGCTATCCCCAATACCGTTACCTGTTCGGGCCCGTCACCCTCTCCGGCAGCCTGCCGCCAGCGGCCAAGGATCTGCTGGTGGGCTTCTATCGCCAGCACTTCGCCCCCGCCCTTGCCCTCGCCCCTTCCCGCCGCCCCTATCCCGCCACGCCGACGCTGTTCGAGGGGCGCGATTACGGGGACGACCTCAAGGTGCTCAAGGCCGGGCTAGACAACCTGGGCTGCGCCATTCCCACCCTCTACAAGCAGTACGCCGAGCTGTGCGAGCCGGGGGGCGTGCAGTTCATGGACTTTGGCATCGACCCGGACTTCAACCACTGCATCGACGGCCTGGTGTGGGTGGACGTGAGCCGCATCAAGCCCCACAAGCGGGCCCGCTATATCGGCCTCCCCGCCGGGGAAGGGCTGGCCACATCTGGCGACCGTTGACCGGGGGCCGCAACGAAAGAGGGAGGCCTGCGCCTCCCTCTTTCACATCATGGGTGATGCAGCCTACTCGGCTGCGGGTTTGCGATCCGCATGGCCGAGATCCCGCTCCGGGGCGATGACATCCCGCACCCGCTGCTTGATCTCCTTGGCCTCGGGGAAGCCCTCGTCGGCCACCCTGTCCCACACCAGCACCCCGTCCACCAGGATGCGAAACTCCCCCTTGCTGGCGGGCACCAGGGCCACCTCGCCCAGTTCGCCGTCGAAGGTGGAGAGCAGTTCCTGGGCGAGCCAGGCGGCTCGCAGCATCCAGCGGCAGAGGGTGCAGTAACGGATTTCGATGCGCGGTTTCGCGAGGGGCAAATGGGTGTCTGTCATGGGGTGACTCCGTGAAAATCGGTCAACCAGTGGCGAGCGATGCGCTGCATGGTGGCCTGGGGCAGTTCGTGAAGGCCCGGGGTGGATGCCTGATGGGCCAGTTGGTGCACCCCTTCGATGATCTCCGCCAGCACCAGGTAGACATATTCGCCGATGACGGCGCCGTGGACGAAGTTGACCGCCTCCCCCCGGTTGAGCAAAAAGATGGTGCTGCCGTCCGGCCGGGTCAGGGCCAGCACATGGGGACACACCTCCTCGCTCGGCCAGGGCAGCTGGGCGAGGCTGAAGGCGAATTCGTCGTCGGCGGAGGTGACCGAGGCCAGCATGGCGCCGGGGCGCAGGGCCTGCAGATCGGTGATGTCGAGGGAGCCGTTGCCGGTGGAGCAGATCACCAGCTCGGCGCGGCCCAGGGCCTCGGCCTTGTTCACCAGCTTGAAGCCGTGGGAGAGCGCCTCCACCTGGCGCAGGGCATCCGTCTCCACCAGCTCCAGATGCAGGTTGCGACAGCGCAGTTCCCGGGCGATGCTGCGCCCCACCTTGCCATAGCCGAACAGGGCGGCCTGGCAGACATTGAAGGTACGCCTCAGGGTACGCGCGAGGGACTCCGCGGAGTAGACCACGCTCAGGCCGATCTGGATATCTTCCGCCTGCTTGAGGGGGCTGCGGGCCACCGAGATGACGGGGGCCGCCAGGGACTCCTGTTCGTAGCGCTGATGGCCGTTCTCGGTCATCTCCACCACCCCGATGAAGCGGGCGCCAAAGTGCTCGGCCAGTACCGCCTGGCTCTTGGCGAAGTAGCCGCCGATGTCGAGGATGATGAGCCGCTCGTGGGACATCACCAGGGGGGCAATCTGGGCGATCACCTCACCGGGATCCGAGGTCCAGTGGCGATTGAGGGGCAGCACGGGGTAGTGCTGCTGGGCCCAGGCCAGCGTCGGCCCGTGCACGGACTTGGGTTTGGGCAGGATGGCACCGACCCGGCCCACCCGATCGAGCACCTGGATGAAGTCGGGTCTGTCGGGAAGCAGGTGGGTCACCAGCAGGATGCAGAGATCCCCAAGACATCCCTGTTCGGTGAAATGGCGAAAAAACAGATGCTCAGATCCCTGACTGTGCAACTGTGGCCTCCTTAGCGTGCCGCGGGAAAGCAGGCAAACAGAACCCGGCATAGCCGGGTTCTGTGTGTATCCAGATAATTGAAAATCCTTTTTATCCGAAAGCACCATGGGTCTCAATCTTTATCTGTCCAGACTTTGACAAGCCCATCAATTTCTAAGGTAATAGCCTGTTTTTCATGCAGAAATCAGTAAAGTGACGCCTCTGGCCATACCCACCACAGACTCACTCCGGCACCGACGGCCGCCACCAGGATCAAGACCCCCCAGCGAGAGAGTCCCGGGCGCCCGTGCAGGGCACGTTCCAGCAGCGGCAACAGCCAGACCGGCAGCAGCACCAGCAGGGGCACTTCCACGTACTGCCAGGCGAGCATCTGCACGAAGGCGAGTGCCAGCCCCAGGGCGGCCGGGGTCACCTTGACCCCTGCAAAGGCGCCGAGCAGGGCACGGAATCCGGCAAACGCGGCCAGGGCACCCGTCAGCTGGGCGATGAGCAGGCTGCCATCGATGCCGATGACCAGCGCCAGCCAGATGAAGGCCAGGGCGAAGCCGAGCCCCTCCTCGCTGTCACCACGCCAGTTCGTCCAGCCAGACCAGAGGATGGCGGGCAGCAGGGCCAGCCAGATCCCGGGCTCGCTCGCCAGCACGGAGGCCAGCCCCTGCCACCACACCAGGGCGCCCAGCCCCCCGAACAGCGCGAGGGCGACCCCCTTGCTGGTACCCTGGGTCAGGGCGGGCACCAGCAGGGTCAGCGGCAGCCACTGCCACGCCTTGACCGGCAGGCCATAGGCACCGCCCAGCAGGCAGCCCACCAGCCAGATCCCCAGGGCGCCCCACAGATAGCCCAGCCGCGGCCAGCGCCACGACAGCAAAGCGGCCCCTAAAGGAGCCGCCAGGGTTTGAAGCAGGAGTGCTGCGCCCATTACTTGCGCACGCCTTCAACGAACAGGTTGATGGTCATCTCGTCAGGGATGTTCGGCACCATGTAGTTCACGCCGAACTCGCTGCGCTTGATGGTGGTGGTGGCGTTGAAGCCGCTGCGGTAGCCGCCCCAGGGATCCTTGCCTTCGCCGATGTGGACCAGGTCGAAGGCCACGTCCTTGGACACGCCGTGCAGGGTCAGGGTGCCCTTGAGCACGCCTTTGTCCTTGGTGCCTTCATAGCCGGTGCTGACGAAGGTCATCTTGGGGTACTGCTTCACGTCCAGGAAGTCGGGGCTGCGCAGGTGCTTGTCGCGGGCCTCGTGGTTGGAATCCACGCTGGCGGCATCGATTTCGAAGCTCGCCTTGGCCGCCGCCGGGTTGGCGTCGTCCATGCTGAAGGTGCCACTGAAGGTGTTGAACCGGCCTACCAGTTCGGAGAAGCCGAGGTGGCCCACCTTGAACTGGACTGTGGTGTGCGCTGCATCGACATCGTAATCGGCAGCCATCAGGGGAGCCGCCATAAACAGGCAAGAGGCCAGCAGGGCCTTGGTCATTTTCATTCCGATCGTTCCTTCATTGGGGGTTCACAACGGTGTCCAAAATGCTAACCTCCTATCGAGAATAGATAATCATCGATTTATTAAAATAATTATCAACCGAGAGTGGAATATGGATCAGATAGCCGCCATGCGCACCTTCATCAAGGTAGTGGAGTGCCAGAGCTTCACCAAGGCCGCCCATCAGCTCGGGATCTCGGTCGCCATGACCTCCAAGCTGATGCAGCAGCTCGAGGAGTCCCTCTCCACCCGGCTGCTGTCGCGCACCACCCGCCAGGTCAATCCCACCGAGGCGGGCCAGTTTTACTACCAGCGCTCCCTGGCCCTGCTGGCGGAGCTGGAAGAGACCCACAGCCAGCTCACCCACAACAACCAGCAGCCCCAGGGCACCCTCAAGCTCTCGGTGCCCATGGATTTCGGCTACCTGCACCTCTCCCCCGCCCTGCCCCTGTTTCGCGAGCGCTACCCGGACTTGAAGCTCGAGATTGAGTACAGCGACCGGCGGGTGGCCCTGGTGGAGGAGGGGTTCGATCTGGCCCTGCGCATCGGCAACCTGCCGGACTCCTCCCTGGTGGCCAAGCCGCTCGCCATGATGAAGATGGTGGTGTGCGCCAGCCCCGACTACCTGGCCCGCCGGGGCAGGCCGAAGACCCCGGAGGATCTCAAGCAGCACGACTGCCTCATCTACACCCTGACCCAGCCGGACTGGGTCTTCAAACGGGATGGGGAGGAGCACAGCATCCGCCCCCAGGGGCCCCTTCGCGCCAACAACGGGGTGGCCCTGACCCGGGCCGCCTGCGACCACCAGGGCATCATCTTGCAGCCCACCTTCATCGTGGGGGATGCGCTGCGCTCGGGGGCGCTGGTCCCCTTGTTGCTGGAGTGGGAGAAGGGGCAGGTGGGGCTCTATGCCCTCTATCCGCACCGCCGTTTCGTGTCGGCCAAAGTGCGCTGCTTCATCGAATTCGTGCAGGAGCGCTATCTGGCGCCCCACTACTGGGACAGGGAGACCTGAGCCCGGGCTCAGGGGGTGGGCATCAGCTCGGCCACCAGCAGGTGATCCTGCTGGCTCATCTGCCAGCGTGGCAGACGCTGGCGCAAGGCGGCGAGCTCGGCCTCCCCCAGCGCATAGGGCAGGGTGACGTGCAGGCAGTGGCAATCCAGCATGGCCGCCAACTGCATCATCAGGGCGAGGTTCGCCTCGTCGCTCTTGTGCTTGTTGATGCGCTTGCCGAGCTCGTGGCGAAAGTGGGTCTCGGGATCCTGGGTCATCGCCTGCCAGCCGTAGCCAAAGAGCGGGATGAAGGCGCTGACGATGCCAAGGGCGGTGAGGGGCCGTTTGGGCGGGTGATAGAGGGCGTTGAGATCCAGCAGGATGGGGCTTTGATGGGGCTCACGACTGCCGGATAAAATAGTATTGCTCATTGGATTACCCTGTTGATTCCTCTAGACTTCGCCGCATATTTGACCTGACATGCCAACGAGGTGCTGATGCTAAGCGATATCGAGATCTCCCGCCAGTCCCCCCGCCTGCCCATCGCCGAGGTGGCAGCTCAGCTCGGCATAGCGGCCGCCCATCTCCACCCCCACGGCCATTACAAGGGCAAACTCGACCTCGCGCTGCTCCATCACGCCCCCACCCGCGAGCCCGGCAAGCTGGTGCTGGTGAGCGCCATCACGCCGACCCCCCTTGGGGAGGGCAAGACGGTCACCACGATCGGCCTCTCCATGGGGCTCAACCACATCGGCCAGCCCAGCATCGCCACCATTCGCCAACCGAGCCTCGGCCCCGTCTTCGGGGTCAAGGGGGGCGCCGCCGGGGGCGGCATGGCCCAGGTGGTGCCGGTGGAGGAGATGAACCTGCACCTCACCGGGGATTTTCACGCCCTCACCGCCGCCCACAACCTGGCCTCTGCCGCCCTCGATGCCCGCCTGTTCCATGAACGCAAACTCGGTGACCAGTTCAGCGCCAGAACCGGTCTGGCGCGGCTCGATATCGACCCGGCCAACATCCTCTGGCCCCGCACCCTGGACATGAACGACCGGGCGCTTCGCCACCTCACCCTCGGCCAGGGCGGCGCTGCCGATGGTGTCGAGCGCCCCGATCGCTTCGTCATCACCGCCGCCTCCGAGCTGATGGCCATTCTGGCCCTGGCCAGGGATCTCAAGGACTTGCGCGCGCGTATCGGCCGCATCCAGCTCGCCCTCGACCTGCGCGGCAAGCCCATCACCGCCGAGCAGCTGGAAGTGGCGGGGGCCATGACGGTGCTGCTCAAAGACGCCCTCAAGCCCACCCTGATGCAGACCACGGAGCAGACCCCTGTGCTGGTCCACGCCGGCCCCTTTGCCAACATCGCCCACGGCAACTCTTCCGTCATCGCCGATCGCATGGCGCTGGGTCTTGCCGACTACGTGGTGACCGAGGCGGGTTTTGGCTCCGACATGGGGCTGGAGAAGTTCTTCAACATCAAGTATCGCCAATCCGGCCTCGCCCCCGCCTGCGTGGTGCTGGTGGCCACGGTGCGCGGCCTCAAGGCCAACAGCGGCCTGCTTGACATCCGGCCGGGCCAGCCGCTGCCGGCCAGCCTGCAAGGGGAAGATCTCCCCACCCTGACAGCGGGGTGCGCCAACCTCGCCTGGCATATTCACAACGCCCGCCGTTACGGGGTGCCCGTGGTGGTCGCCATCAACCGCTTCCCCACCGACAGCGATGCCGAGCTGGCCCTGCTGGAGGCGGCGGCGCGCCAGGCCGGTGCCTGTGGCGTCGCCCTCTCCCGGGCCTTCACTGACGGTGGCGCGGGTGCGGCGGATCTGGCTCACGCCGTGGTGGCGGCCTGCAAGCAGCCCAGTGAGGTCAGGCTGCTCTACCCCGATGAGATGAGCCTTGCCGCCAAGCTCGCCACCCTGGTGGAGTGCGGCTATGGTGGCCGGGGCGTCACCCTCTCGGACAAGGCGCGCCAGCAACTGGCCAGACTCTCGGCAGAGGGCCAGGATCACCTGCCCGTCTGCATGGCCAAGACGCCGCTCTCCATCAGCCATGACCCCGCCAGGAAGGGCGTGCCGACGGACTTCGAGGTGCCCATCGAGGAGGTGAAACTCTGCGCGGGGGCAGGCTTCGTCTATGCCCTGGCGGGCCCCATCATGACCATGCCGGGCCTGGGCAGTCTGCCGGCCTATCGCCATATCGACATCGACGATGACGGCGACATTGTCGGCCTGAGCTGACGTACAGGCTGGCAGCCTGCCCTCCCTGAACGCCATATGGACATCGACGACGATGGCAACATCGTCCGCAGGCTGGCGGTCAGCCCTCCCTGAGCGCCTGACGGCGAGATAGTCCGGTTGCGTCACATGATCGGACAAGCAGTCTGGCGCCGGCCGATGACGCGGCGCTAATCGACCCTGACATCAACACACCCGCCATCAACAACAAGGCCCCACCGATTGGCGGGGCCTTGTTGTGCGTATCAGAACGCCATCAGTAGTGGAAGCGCCCCAGCTTGCTCATGACCGTCTCGGTCAACCCGTGCATCTGCCGGCTCTGGGCATCCTGCTCCCGGGCCACCCGGGTGGAGGCGCTCGCCAGCTCGTGGATGTTGCTGACGTTCTGGTTAATCTCCTCGCTCACCTTGGATTGCTGCTCGGCGGCGCTCGCAATCTGGGTCGCCATGTCCTGGATACGGTCGGCGGCCTGCACTATGGTCGCCAGCTCGCTTACCGCCTGCTCGGCATCACGCAGCGCCAGGCTGCTCAACTGGCGTCCCTCTGTCATGGTGTCGACCGCGGCGCGCGTGGTATCCCGCAGCCTGTCTATCATCAGCTGGATCTCCTGGGTCGAGGCCCGGGTCTTGGATGCCAGGGTACGCACCTCGTCGGCCACCACGGCGAAACCGCGACCATGTTCACCGGCCCGTGCCGCCTCGATGGCTGCGTTTAGCGCCAGCAGGTTGGTCTGCTCAGAGATGGTCCGGATCACATCCAGGATGCTGCCAATCTGCACCCCCTGCTGCTGCAAGGCGGTGATCCTGTCCGACACCTCGCTGACCTGGGCACTCAACTGGCGGATGCCGTTGGCAGAGGCGCTCACCACCTGCTGACCCTTGTGCACCGCATGACGGGTCTCATCCACCGCCTGGGCCGTGATCTGGGCGCTGCTGGAGACGGAGTCTGCGGTTGATGACATTTCATGGATGGCCGTGGCCACCAGCTCGACCTGCTCCAGCTGGTGATGGCTGTTCGCCAGCCCCTGCTGGGCCTGCCTGGCCGAGTTCACCGCCGCCTGCTGCAACTCGTGCACGCTGGTGGCGGTGTCGGTCACTATGCCCTGCACGGTCGCGACGAACTGGTTGATCCCCTCCGCCAGCACCCCGGTCTCATCGCGCCGGTGCTGGGTCAGCCGCTGGGTCAGATCCCCTCCGGCGCTGGAGAGACGCACCACCATGCGAGCCGTCTCCTGCACCGGCCGGGAGATGGACCCTGCCGCGAAAGCGAGTCCGACCAGACCTATACCCGCCACCAGGATGCCCACCATCAGCTGGGTCCAGACCCCCTTGCCAAAGGCCTCGGCACGGGCCTGCGCCATCCGCTCGTACTCGGCATAGAGGGCGCTGCCCGGCACCTCGATGGCGATCCCCCAGGCCTGTGTGACCTTGTTGAGGCTGATGGGTGCGAAGACCCTCAAGCCATCGGCATGCTCGTCGCTGCCCCTCTCGCCGCGTTGCAACTGGGCCAGCAAGGATGGATCCTGCAAGCGCTGCCCTACCCCGTCGCCATCGCGGGAGTCGGCGGCGATGATGCCCATGGGGCTGATGATGCGCACCCTGCCCTGCCCGTCGAATACCCGTCGGCTGATGTCAGCGGCCAGCCGTTGCAGGTAGTTGAGGGAGTAGTCGATGCCCACCATGCCGAGGTATTGATCCCCGTTCAGCACAGGCACCACGAAGGAGGTGAGCAGGGTGGGCTGACCGTTGACCTGGTAGACGGAGGGGTCGACGGCGCAGCTTGCCTTGCTCTCCTGCGGGCAGAGATACCACTCGGAGGCCCGGATCCCGGTCGCGCTCGGCGTCTTGCTGTAGAAATCCCCCAGGGGTTTGAGGTCAAAACCGGCCGGGCCGCGGCTCCAGTAGGGGGCGAAGTTGCCCGATGCCTGGCTATGCCGGCCATCACCGGTATGGAGCGCATCCTGACCGTCGAAACGATCCGCCTCCCAGCCACTGTAGATGCTGAGGAAATCCGGGTTGCGATCCCCGATGTCCTTGAGCAGGGCCGTGACCTCGTCCCGATCGAGAGGCTCGGACTGATGGACATTGCCCGCCAGCAGTGCCGCCAGGGTTTCGGCCGCATCCAGCGCCAGTTCGAAGGAGCGTGCCACCTCGCTCGCCTGACCATCCGCCAGGGTCAGCAGCCACTGCCTGGCCTGCTGGTGGGCCGCATCGTGGCTCTCCTGCTGGATCTTCTCCTGCATGCTGGCCAGGGAAACATAGCTGTAACCCACCACGCTGAGGACGGTGGTCAGCAGGATGCAACCCGCAAAGAACATGACTTGATACTTGATGGAACGGAACATGGCGGATGGTGGGTCTCTTGAGCCAAAACAGAGGCATTATGCGGGCTCGCAAACAGGTCGTAAACGGCCCCGCATGAAATTAATCGCCGATTTGTGAGCGAATTCGAACATCCGGCCTGTCATCCCCCCATCCGGTAGGTGACGGGGCAGGCGGGCCGGTTGAAACGGGCACAGGGGGGGCGATGACAAACAACAAGGCCCCGCCGATTGGCGGGGCCTTCTGCGCTGTGCCGGGTGGCAGCAAGACTCAGAGGGTGAAGCGCTGGGTCATATGGTGCAGGGTATTGGCCAGCTTGCTCAGCTCGACACAGGCCTGGGCGGTCTGCTGCGCCCCCTGGGCATTCTCGTCGGCGGCGGTGTGGATCTTGACGATGCTGCGATTGAGCTCCTCGGTGACCGCGTTCTGCTGCTCGGTGGCGGTGGCGATCAGGGTGTTCATGTCAGTTATCTGGGTGACGGCGCCATTGATGCTGTCGATGCTGCTCCCCGCTTCCCGCGCCAGCTCCACGCTCTCCTGCATCTGCTGACGGCTCAGCTGCATGGCGCTGCCCGCCTCGGCGGTGCGCTCCTGAAGCACTTCGATCATCTTGCTGATCTCGGCGGTGGACGCCTGGGTGCGCTGGGCCAGACTGCGCACCTCGTCCGCCACCACCGCAAAGCCACGGCCCTGCTCGCCAGCCCGGGCCGCTTCGATGGCCGCGTTGAGGGCCAGCAGGTTGGTCTGCTCGGCGATGCCGCGAATCACGTCCAGCACCATGCTGATGCTGGCGCTGTCGGTCTCCAGTTGCTGCACCACGCTCCCGGCCTGCTCTATCTGGCGGGAGACCTGCTCTATGCTGCCGATGGCGCTGCGCACCACCTGGTTGCCCTGGGTGGAGGTGCGGGAAGCCTGCTTGGCCGCCCCCATGGCGTCCGTGGTGTTGCGAGCCACCTCATTGACGGTGGACTGCATCTCGTTCATGGCGGTGGCGACCTGAGAGACCTCTCCCTGCTGGCTTGCCATGCCTTTGGCGGACTGCTCGGAGATGGCGCTCACCTCCTCTACCGCGCTGCTGAGCTGGCTCACCGAGCCGGAGATTTCACTCACCAGCTCTGCCAGTGCCCCCTGCATCCGGTCGATGGCCGACCCCAGCTGACCCAGCTCGTCGCGGTTGAAGCGGTTGCCGCGGACCCACTCCTGCAGCTCGCCCCGACCGAGATCGCCGCTCGCGATGCGCTGGGCCTGACGGGCCAGCATGATCAGCGGATCGCGGATCTGGCGGGTCAGTACCACGGAGAGCACCACCACAAGGATCAAACCGATCACCAGCGCGATGGTGACACTCAGATTGGCGGATTGATAAGAGTCGACAATATCGCTGCGGGATTCAGACGCATAACCATGGTTAATCTGGATAAGGGAGGCCACTGACTTGCTCAGCGCGGTATAAAGGGGAACCCCCTCCTCAAGGAAGATCTGTTGGGCTTCGGCAAGCTGATCGCTGTCTTGCAGTTGTTGGACTCGCTGGTGCAGGGCGACGTAACGATCCCAGTCAGATTTCACCGCATCGAAGGTACGGCGCTCCGCCACATCCTCAGGCCAGATCGTCTTGTCATGGGCAATCAGCTGCTGCGCGATCGAGTTAAGCTGTTGACTGGCAATATTCCGATATTCAGCCCTTTTCAGCGGCTCGGCGGCCACAACGAAATAACCCAGCTCATAACGACGCAACTCACCGAGAGAATCCCCGATCGCGCTGGTGCGATTGACCGCTGGCAAGATGCTGTCGGTAAACCGGATGGCAACATCATTCATGTTGCCAAACTGGACAAGGGAAAAACCGCCGATAAAGGCAACCATCAAACCGAGCACGGCAAAGCCGGCGGTGAGTTTTTTGCCTATGGTCATGGAACTGGTATTCATGGGATATCCTGGTGGTCGTTAAATTCGTAGCACTCGTCCGGTTCACGCCCTCCTGGCATGAACTATCTGGCCACCTGTTCAGTGGCCCACCATCCAACCTTGATGAATATCTCTGAATTCCATGAGCGGCAGCGAGAGCCGTGAGGGGGCGCTAGAGTAACCGGATTGTGACGGTTCGGAAAGAGTCTGCCCGGTTACTTTTTGTAAGGTGAAAACGAGGGGTTTTTCGTGTTCGATTAAATATACCGCTCAGATGAATAAATCGGAAAAATGCATAACGTTTGCATAAGGCAAGCCGCGCGGGTCAAGCCGTTGCAGGCCGCCACTCTCATCCGGGACCAATGAAAAACGCCAGCAATGGCTGCTGGCGTCTCGTTTATTCAGCAAGGCGGTTACAAAACAACCGCCATCTTATCCGCGCAGGCCGCCCAGAAATTCGGCCCGGGTATCGGGCTGGGTCTTGAACACCCCGCCCAGGGAGGTAGTGGTGGTGTAGGAGGTGGAGTCCATCACGCCACGGGCCTTCACGCAGAAGTGGGTCGCCTTGATGCTGATGGCCACGTCCCTGGTGCCAAGCAGGGTCTGCAACGCCAGCAGGATCTGCTGGGTCAGCCGCTCCTGTACCTGGGGACGACGGGCGAAGAACTGCACGATGCGGTTGATCTTCGACAGGCCAATCACCTTGCCGCGGGGAATGTAGGCTACGTGGGCAAAGCCGTCTATGGTGACGAAGTGGTGCTCGCAGGTGCTGGTGAGGCTGATGTCCCGCACCATGATCATCTCGTCCACCTTCATCTTGTTCTCGATCACCGTCACCTTGGGGAAGGTGGCATAGTCGAGGCCGGAGAAGATCTCGTTCACGTACATCTTGGCAATGCGGTGCGGGGTCTCGGCCAGACTGTCGTCGGCCAGATCCAGTCCCAGCGTCTCCATGATGGCGCGCATATGACCTTCGATTTTTTCCTTTTTCTGCTGGCCGCTCAATTCATTGGCCACCAGAGGTGTCTCAAGGCCCTCGGCCTCGAGCGCCGCCCTGACTAACAGGGCTTCCTGGCTTAAGCTCGTCATCGTGTTTCTCTCCCACGCTCAGGGACTGTGCTGGCCTGCGGCATGGTGCCGCGGCGCAATCTTACAGGGCGATTATTGTCATAATTCTGTCTAACTCAAGCCCGGTGCCCGACTTTATGCCAAACCACCCCGTTTTGTCCGCACCGGCCTGCCCATTCGGGGGCAAGGCGCACGGCCGTGCCGCCTCTTCCCCAGCCACCATCTCGCACAAGCCTCGCCCTGGTTACCCATCAGGAGGTAATTCAACGGGATAACGCCCCAGAATCCGATCACACTGGGGCATCTGCCCCCCATTACCGCACCTTCGGCCTGCCCATCGGAGCAGATTTTTGGGATAATCCGCCCCCTACACACCAGAGAGGTCATGATGATGGGATTCGATACCGGTGCACTCCTCCCCTTGGACAAGGCCCTGCAAGGGATGCTGGAACAACTCACCTGCTGCTGCGAGACGGAGCGGTTGCCCCTGCCCCAGGCGCTGGATCGGATCCTGGCCGAGGAGATAAGCTCCCCCCTCTTCGTCCCCCCCTTCGACAACGCCGCCATGGACGGCTATGCCGTGCGCCTGGCGGATCTCGCCGCCGAGGTGCCGCTCCCCGTGGCGGGCAAGGCCTTTGCGGGCCAGCCCTATGAGGGGGAGTGGCCCGCCGGCCACTGCATCCGCATCATGACCGGGGCCCCTGTGCCCCTGGGTGCGGACGCTGTGGTGATGCAGGAAGAAACGCAAGCCGGCGACAACGGGATCACTTTCCTGACCCGCCCCGTTGCTGGCCAGAACATCCGTCGCCGCGGCGAGGACCTGGCGCAGGGCGCCCGGGTGCTCGAAAGCGGCCTTCGCCTGAGCCCCAGAGAGCTGCCGCTGCTCGCCTCCCTTGGCATCGCGAACGTCACGGTGCGCCGTCCCCTCAGGGTCGCCATCTTCAGCACAGGGGACGAGCTCAAGCCTCTGGGCACCCCGCTCCAGCACGGGGACATCTACGACTCCAACCGCTACGGGGTCAAGGCGATGCTGAGCCGCATGGGCTGTGAGTGCCTGGACCTTGGCATCATCCCCGACGATCCGGCGGCCCTTCGCGCCGCCTTCTTGCAGGCCGACCGCGAGGCCGATGCCCTTATCACCACCGGGGGAGTCTCGGTGGGGGAAGCGGACTTCACCAAACAACTGCTCGAAGAGCTCGGGGAAATTGGCTTCTGGAAGCTCGCCATCAAGCCGGGCAAACCCTTCGCCTTTGGCCGGTTGCCAAACGCCTGGTTCTTCGGTCTGCCGGGCAACCCGGTCTCCGCCATGGTCACCTTCGATCAGCTGGTGCAACCGGCCCTGGCCAGACTGGCCGGTCAGCAGTTTGCACGCCCGCACCCCCTCCAGGCCTTGGCGACAGAGCCGCTCAAGAAGAGCCCGGGGCGCCTGGACTTCCAGCGCGGCATCCTGAGCGTGGGCCCCAATGGCCTCGAGGTACGCAGCACCGGCTCCCAGGACTCCGGGGTGTTCAGCTCCCTGTCCCGGGCCAACTGCTACATCGTGCTCGAACAGGAGCGCGGCAAGGTGGCCGCCGGTGAGACGGTCACCGTCGAGCCCTTCTCGGGGCTGCTGCTGTGAGCGAGATCCTGAGCGACGCCGAGCTCCTTCGCTACAACCGCCAGATCGTGCTCAAATCCTTCGACTTCGAGGGGCAGGAGGCGCTCAAGCAATCCCGCGTGCTGGTCATCGGCGCCGGGGGCCTCGGCTGCGCCGCCAGCCAGTATCTGGCGGTGGCCGGGGTCGGCCACCTCACCCTGGTGGATTTCGATCGGGTGGAGCTCTCCAATTTGCAGCGCCAGGTGCTGCACAGCGACGCGCGCATCGGCCAGCTCAAGGTGGAGTCCGCGGCGACGTCCCTGCGCGCCCTCACCCCCTGGCTCGAGGTGGAGACCCACGCCGCCCTCGCCGACGAGGTGCTGCTCGATGCCCTGCTGCCAGGCCATCAGCTGGTGCTCGACTGCACCGACAACGTCTCCATCCGCAACCTCCTCAACCAGCGTGCCCGCCAGCACAAGGTGCCCCTGGTCAGCGGCGCCGCCATCCGGCTGGAAGGGCAGCTCTGCAGCTTCACCTGGCAGGAGGATGAACCCTGCTACGCCTGTCTCAGCGCCCTCTTTGGCGATCAGGCCCTCACCTGTGTCGAGGCGGGGGTACTGGCCCCCGTGGTGGGGCTGGTGGGCAGCCTGCAGGCGCTCGAAGCCATCAAGCTGCTGGCGGGCATGGGCAAAAGCTACAGTGGCCGCCTGCTGATGATCGACGGTCTGGGTGGCAGCTTTCGCGAGCTGAAACTGCCCAAGCGCCCCGACTGCCCGGTCTGCTCAAGGCCCTGAGCAGCGCCCACAAAAAAGCCGAACCCCGGGGTTCGGCTTTTTTCATTGGGCTGCGGGTCGTCACAAAGGGCCTAGAAGATCCCCTTCGCCTTGACCTTCTTCATGCTCGCCACCTGGTTCGAGAGATCCTCAATGAGGGGCTCGGCCAGCTCGGACGAGCCAGCCCCCCGGACGGGCTGGCTGGCCAGGCGCTGGATCAGGCGGTGCTGCTCGCGAATGAGCCGGGACTGCTCCTCCAACTGGCGGGAGAGCAGCTGGATGCTGCCCGCAAGGGGGGCCAGATCCGCCTCTCCCCCCGCCGTCGGCAGCTTGCCCGCGATGGCCTCTGCCAGCAGATCGTGATCGAGCGGGGCCGGCAACCCCTGCTTCAACTCGTCCCAGAGCCCGGTGGGCTGCTGCTCGCCGATGCGGCTTACAATCTCGTCCACCAGGCTGTCCGGAAGTGGCGCCGCCGCCTGCTGACCCAGACGCTGAACGATTTCATCCGCCAGCCCCCGGTTGTCCCCCTGCCCCAGCTGGGGAGCCAGCCTGGCCACGATTTCATCGATCAGGGTATCGGTCGCCACGGGCGCACTCCCTTCCCCCAGATCGAAGCCGCAACTGGCGAAGACATGGCGCAGGGTCGAGAGGTTCACCTGCTCCGGGCCGAAGGCATTGGCCATCCCCTTGCACAGGTTCGGTGCCAGCACGTACAGGAACATGCCGCTCAGGTAGATGTCCTTGTGAAAACGGCTCTTGGAGAAGTCGAACTCCTCCACGTCGTCCTGGATCTTGCGCGCCCGCTGATACCAGCTTTGCAAGATCCCGGCCGCATAGCGATCAGACTCCAGCGCACCCGGATCCATGAAGATGGAGAAGGTCATGCGCTTGAGTTGACTACTCATCGCCGACCTCGGCCATCACGGGCGCCTCACGGTACACCTCTTCCTCTTCCGTGGTGTAGAGGCAGATCTCCCGCGCCAGGGCGGACTGGGCATCGTCCAGCAGCTCCACCCGCTCCCCCAGGGTCGGATAGGCAGCCTTGATGGCATCGACGATCAGGGACGCGCCGCCACCGACCAGATAGATCCGGTTCGGGTTCTTGGCGAACTTCTTCGCCTCGTGGGCCACCTGGGATCCCAGCTCGTCGATCTTGTTCTGCATCTTCTCGAGGATCTTCGGGATCTGGCTCTCGTCGTTGACCACGTCACGCACGAAGCTCATGTCGTGGCGGCGCTTGATGAATTCGTTGGCCACCAGATAGCTCGAGTCGCTGTCTGCCGCCGCCAGCGCCTTGCGGGTCGCGTCGGTTACCATGGAGACGCCGATCTCGTTGTTGCCATACACATCGGAAACGTCGTCAAACTCGCCGACGATGATCCCCATGTCCAGGGTGGTGCCACCGCAGTCGATCACTAGCGTCTTGGTGAACTCGTTGCAGCCCGAGCCAATCAGGCGGGAGAGCGCCGCCGGCAGGCTTTCCGGCATCACCTCCACGCTGACGATGTTGAACAGCTCACCCTTGTTGAGGCTGATGGCCCGCATCAGGTTGCGGCGCTTCTTCTCGATCTTCTCCTCGTTGCGCTGACAGTCATCCGGGTTGTAGAACTCGGTGATGGGCAGGGTCACGGTGATGGCCACATCGCAGGGGGTCACGCCGGTCTGCAACAGGGCATGGTGCACGGAGAGCAGGTTGAGATCGTCGTACTGGTACTCCACGTGGGTGGTGGCCAGGGACTTGTCGGAGGTGGCGTCGTAGGTGTACTTGGTGTTGCCTATCTCGTAGTTGTAGATCTTCTTGTCCTTGCGCAAGGCGGCACTCTTCCAATCCTTGCGAAAGGAGTTGGGGGAGATGATGGTCTTGAGCACCTTGTTCTCAATCCAGCTCACCTTGACGTTGGTTGAACCATCGTCGATGGCCATTTTCATTACTTCAGACATGAGGAAATACCTGTTCAATAGGGCAAGATGGGTCCGATTGCCTTGCCATCTGCCACTGGCAAGGCGATCGGACCAATACATACACGGGGGATCAAGGTCAAAAGGCGACAAGTCTAATGGGTTTCTAAAATCCGGTGAAGCAAATGATTGAACCCGGCGGGATCTTCCGCCGGCCAGGCGTGGTGACCATCCGGGGTGTGGATGGTGGCATTGGGCAGGGAGGCGAACTGCTCCACCCGCCGCGCCAGGGGCAGATAGTCGTGACTGGTGGAGATGATGGCCACCGGCTGCCAGAGGGTGCCGAGACGAGCCCGCACCGACCAGCCGGGTAGCGCCTCCAGCAGCGCCTTGTAGGTCTTCTTTTTGTTGCGCACGAAGCGCCCCCGGAAGGTGTGGCGCACCTGGGCGAGATCGGGGCCGGGAAAGAGCTCGCGACCGAGCCACCACGCCAACGGCCGCATGCCGAACCAGCGCAGCCACTTGAGGCGCATGGCATAGCGCTCCTGCTCCTTTGGCGTCTCCAGCAGAAATTCGCTGAAGCCGTTGACCAGCACCAGCCCCTGCACCTTGTGGGGCAGTTGCAGCGCCAGCTCCAGCGCCACCATGGCACCGAGCGACAACCCCACTACCCAGGCAGGCTCGGGCTGCTCGTCGAGCCAGCGGGCCACATCCGCCGCCAGGGTGGGCACGTCAAAGGGCCCCTCCTGCATGCTCTGGCCGTGGCCGCGCAAGTCGATGGCCACCACCCGGTAGCGCTCGGAAAAACGCTCGATCTGCGCCTGCCAGTCGAGGCTGGAAGAGCCCAGCCCGTGCAGCAAGAGCAGCAAGGGCCCCTCCCCCGCACTACGCAGGGCCAAGCCATGGGATTTCATTACCTGATTGCGACGCACCCGTCCCCCCTTTCTCGACGCCATGCCGGCCACTCATGGCCAGCCAATCCGTACTCCGGTCCCCTGTCTACCCCTCTCCCACCAGGCTCACCGCCTTGATGTAGGCGTAGAGGCGCATGGCCGGCGTCAGGGCGAGCCGCTGCGCGGAGCGGCTGGTGATCCGGGCCAGCAGTATCTGCTGCCCCAGCGCCAACTGCAACAGGGTCTGCCCCGGTCGCACCTCCCGCACCTCCAGCAGCCGGGTCTCGAGGCAGTTGGAGAGGCTGGAGTGCACGATGGGCTCGGTGGCGATCACCAGATCCCGCGCCGCCACCTTGATCTGCAAGGGGCCTGCTTCATCGGGGGCATGCTCCATGGTCACCATCAGGGTCTGCTCCCCGAGTCGCAGGGTCGCCATCTGCTCGTGCTCGTCGTAGTGGGACAGGGTCGCCGAGAGCATGACCCCGACGTCGTCGCGACTGGCCAGCGACAGGTCGGTGCGGGCGAAGATCTCCTCGGGGGTGCCCTGGGCCTCCACCCGTCCCTCTGCCAGCAGCACCAGTCCATCGCAGAGCAGGCTCACCTCCTCCATGGCGTGGCTGACGAAGATCATGGGGATGCCGCTCTCCTGCTGCAAGCCCTTGAGCACGTGGGCCTGATGGATGCGGCTGCGCCTGTCCAGCGCCGAGAAGGGTTCATCCAGCAGCAGCAAGTCGGGCTCGGCCAGCAAGGCCCTGGCCAGTGCCATCCGCTGACGCTGACCCCCGGAGAGGCCGTGGGCCGGTTGCCCCAGCAGCTCGGCAAAGCCGAGGCGCGCAGCCAGATCCTCTGGCTGCCAGCGCCCCCTCCCCTTGCGAGCCGCCAGTTGCAGGTTGCCGAGCACGCTCAGGTGGGGGAAGAGACGAGCATCCTGAAACACCAGCCCGATGCGCCGCGCCTCGGGGGGCAGGGCTGCAAGCTCGCGCCCCTGCCAGCGCAGGGCATCGCCCGGGGCCTTGTCGAGCCCGGCGATGATGCGCAGCAGGGTGCTCTTGCCACAGCCCGAAGGACCGAACAGGCCGAGGATGCGGCTGGGGGGCAGCGCCAGATCGCACGCCAGGGTGAAGGGGCCGAAATCACGTCTGGCCTTGAGGTAGAGGTTCATCCGAACAGCCTCCGTTGCCGGCGTTGCAGCACGCCGTAGACCAGCACCAGCATCACCAGGGAGAAGCCCATCAGGCCGCCTGCCAGAATATGGGCATTCTGGTAATCCATCGCCTCCACGTGATCAAACAGGGCGATGGAGAGCACCTGGGTCTCCCCGGGAATGTTGCCGCCAATCATCAACACCACCCCGAACTCCCCCAGGGTGTGGGCAAAGCCCAGCGCTGCCGCCATCACGAAGCTGGGCAACGTCATGGGCAGGATGATGCGAAAGAAGCGCTCAAACGGGCCCATCCCCAGGGTGGCGGCAGCCTCCAGCTCCTTGTTGCCCATGTTGACGAAGGCGGAGGTGAGGGGTTGTACCACGAAGGGGAGCGAATAGATGATGGAGGCGATGAGCAGGCCGAGGAAACTGAAGGCGAGCGGGGCCCCGAAGGTCTCCCGCCACCAGTCACCGAGGCCGTACTCCGGGGAGAAGGCCAGCAGCAGATAGAAACCGAGCACGGTGGGCGGCAGCACCAGCGGCAGGGCCACCATGGCTTCCACCAGGGGGCGCAGCCGGTGCTGGCTGCGAGACAGCCACCAGGCGAGCGGCGGCGACAGCAACAGCAGGATGGCAGTGGTGCTGGCCGCCAGTTTCAGGGTCAGCCAGACCGCCAGCAGATCCCCTTCACTCATAGGGTCCCCTCTCGGGTGTCGATAAAAAACAGGGCGCCGTCATGACGGGCGCCGCCTTGGGACACGTCAGGCACCGGATCTGGCCAGCACGGAGCTGGCCGGCAGACGCCGGGCGCTTACTGCGGCAGGGCGTAACCCGCCGCCTTGATCTGCGCCTGTCCCGGCCCCTTGAGCCAGGCGACCAGGGCATCCACCGCCGCCCCTTTCTTCAGCACCAGGGCCTGCTGCTCGATGGGGGGATAGAAGCTGGCCGGCACCGCCCAGGCTTCGCCGGTCTTACCCGCCTCCACCAGATTGGCCCAGGCGACAAAGCCCAGCTTCGCATTGCCGGTGTCGACGAACTGCCAGGTCTGGCTGATGTTGGTGCCGGTCAGCACCCGATACTGCTTGGGATCGATCTTGAGGTGAGCCAGGGTCGCCATGGCGGCGGCGCCATAGGGCGCTGTCTTGGGGTTGGCGATGGCCAGCTCCCCCTGCCAGTAGCGCAAGGTGGCCTCATCAGGAGCAGGCCCCCCCTTCTGCCAGAGGCCGAGCTGACCGATGGCATAGGTGAAGCGTTCGCTCCCCTTGCCTTCCGACTCCAGCTTTTGAGGGGTCGCCACGTCGGCCGAGAGGAAGAGATCGAAGGGCGCACCGTGGGTGATCTGGGTATAGAGCACGCCGGTGGCCGCCGAACTGATGACGACGCTGTGGCCGGTCTTGGCGGTGAACTCCTTGCCGATGCGCTCTATGGTGCCCTTGAAGTTGGCCGCCACCGCCACCTTGACCTCGTCAGCCAGCACAGCACTGCTGTACATGGCGCCGGCGCCCAGCACCAACACGGATACCCATCTCTTCATTCCGTTGCTCCTTATGCTCCGGCACGGCCGGATCGATTGACGCGAGCCCGAGGCTCACTCCCCTTGTTGCCAGCGGGCCAGGGCGGCGTCATCGCTCGCCCTGGCCTCGACCCAGCGTTGCACCCCGTCGGCGGTCAGCTCTTTTTTCCAGAACGGCGCCCGGGTCTTCAAGAAATCCATGATGAAGTGGCAGGCCTCGAAAGCCGCCTCGCGGTGGGCGCTGCTCACCACCACCAGCACAATCTGATCCCCGAGCAGCAGCTCGCCGATGCGGTGAATGAGGGTGCACTCCTGCAGGGGCCAGCGCCCGCGGGCCTCGGCCACTATGTTCGCCAGCGCCTTCTCGGTCATGCCGGGGTAGTGTTCGAGGGCCAGCCCCTTCACATGCTCCCCCTGATTGAAGTCGCGCACCTTGCCGACAAAGCTGACAATCGCGCCTGTGTCCTGCCGGGCAGCGAGGCGGGCATATTCGTCCGCCAGCGAGAAGTCATCCCGCTGCACCAGGATGCGATCGATCATGGTTGCCTCGCTCATCATCAGCCTCCGGTCACCGGCGGGAAGAAGGCGACCTCATCCCCGTCATGGAGGGGGGTATCCAGCGGTACCAGGGTCTGGTTGACCGCCACCAGGAGCTTGCCGGATTCGAGCGCCAGCGCCCACTTGTCACCTCGCTCGCTCAAGGCGGCGCGAAGGACATCGGCACTGGCGTAGTCGCAAGGCAGGCTGAGCTCGTCGCAGCCGACCAGCTCACGCACCTGGGCAAAAAACAGAACCTTGATCATGCCTGCTCTCCTTGGGTCGCACCCAGCTGGAAATGACCGGACTTGCCGCCCTTTTTCTCCACCAGACGCACCTGCTCGATCACCATGTCCTTTTGCACCGCCTTGCACATGTCGTAGATGGTCAGGGCCGCCACCGAGGCGGCGGTGAGCGCTTCCATCTCCACCCCGGTCTTGCCCGAGAGCTTGCACAGGGTGCGGATATGGACCCGATTGTGCGCCGTCTGGGGGGCTATCTCTACCTCCACCCGGGTCAGGGCCAGGGGATGGCACAGGGGAATGAGGTCGGCGGTCTTCTTGGCCGCCATTATGCCGGCGATGCGGGCGGTGGCGAACACGTCCCCCTTGTGGTGCTGACCACTCAGGATCAACGCCAGGGTCTCGGGGGCCATGGTCACGAAAGCCTCGGCGCGGGCCTCGCGTTCGGTCACCTGCTTGTCGGTGACATCCACCATGTGGGCCTCGCCGCTCTGGTTGAGATGGGTCAGGTTCATCTATGCACCTATCGAAAAATAAGATGGATGATCCGGGTTTACTCCCGGGATCACAGATGGGTCACGAAGTTGCACGGCCGGGTACGGGCATCGAGCTGATCCCGGATAAGCTGTTCCCAGCCCAGACGGCAGGCGCCGGTGGAGCCGGGCAGGCAGCAGATCAGGGTGCGATTGGCGAGCCCTGCCAGGGCACGGCTCTGCATGGCGGAGCCTTTTATCTCGGCAAACGAGAGCTGGCGGAACATCTCGCCAAAGCCCTGCACCGTGCGCTCGAACAGCACGCCGACCGCCTCGGGCACCCGGTTCTGCTCGTTGAAGCCGGTGCCGCCGTTGATGAGCACCACCTGGACTCCCTCGTCGGCAATCCAGTCGCTCACCTGGGCGCGGATGCGAAACAGGTTGTCGGGGCAGAGCGCCCGGTCGGCCAGCACGTGGCCGGTCTGGGTCAGGGCCTCGACCAGATAGTCCCCCGAGCTGTCATCGGCAGCGGTGCGACTGTCGCAAACCGTCAGGACGGCGATCTTGAGAGGGATGAATTCGCTGTGTTTGGGTGCCATTGGGGCCATTCCTGTCAATCATTGACCACGAGAGGATGAGGTGAACGCGCCGCACCGTGGTGCCAGCCATGAAAGGAGCCGGTGGGCGCCGCGTTGCCGGGAAGGGATTCTATCAAAAGATGTCTGGCTGGGGGGGCGTCATTGCCCATTAATCTCGAAGGCCGCCGGATCCCGGGGATCCGGCGGCCTTCCCATCAGAAGCCTGGCACCCCTTTCATGTCAGGCAGTTGGTGCGCAATCCCCTTGTGGCAGTCGATGCAGGTGTTGGCCCCGCTTGCCAGGTTGGTGGAGTGCATCTGGGCGGCTCGACGCCCTTGCAGGGAGAAGTCCATGTACTCGAAGTTGTGGCAGTTGCGGCACTCGCGCGAATCCGTCTCCTTCATCCGCTGCCACTCCCGCTCGGCCATCTCCCGCCGGTGGGATTCAAACTTCTCGCGGGTATCCACCTTGCCGGTGATCATGCCCCACAGCTCCTTGGAGGCCTGCACCTTGCGGATGATCTTGTAGGTCCATTCGTGGGGTACGTGGCAATCCGGGCAGCTGGCCCGCACGCCGGAGCGGTTGGCGTAGTGGATGGTGTCGCGGTACTCCACGAACACGTTGTCCTTCATCTCGTGGCAACCGGTGCAGAAGGCCTCGGTGTTGGACGCTTCCATGGCGGTGTTGAACCCGCCCCAGAAGATGACGCCACCAAAGAAGCCCATCAGCAGGATGACCCAGAGGGCCGCCTTCGACGGTGACTTGAAGGTGGTCCACAGACGCTTCACAAAGCCGGGTAATTTCATCTATGGGTTCCTCAGTTCAGCGCTTCAACCGGTTTGAAGGTATTGTTCACCAGCGGCTTGGCATCCGCTTGCGGCACGTGGCACTGCAGACAGAAGTAGCGACGCGGCGAGACTTCGCCCAGGGTCATGCCGTCGCGGGTCTCGAAGTGGGTGGGGCTTATCTTGGGGGCCTTCATGGCACTGGCGTTCTTGAAGCTGTGACAGGCCAGGCACTTGTTGACCTTGTTGTCCACTTCATAGTTGCGGGTGTCGTGGGGGATCAGCGGGGGCTGGTGCATGTACTGGCGATCGTAGAGGTCGCCATCCTTGCGAAAGTTCTTCAGAGGGGCCGCGTCGGCATCCGTTACCAGATCCGTGCTTCCCCGCTCCGACTTGATGCCCCCCGTGCTGTTGGTGATCTCGGGGACGGCCGCCATCAAGGAACCCGCCATCAGGCAGGCCAGCATTGCTCCAATCAGCTTCTTCATTATGTGTTCTCCGACGTTTTCTCTGCCTTGACGGCAAAACCTACAGTGATTTCAAAAACTTGCTCCGCGCAGACATCGATGCAACGGCCGCAGTTGGTACACTCCTGAGCTGCAATCAAGGGCCCGTGACCACGCCTGGCGCCGTGAACGGGGCCGCGCAGGATGGGACGCTCCGGGCAGACCGCATAACAATCCATGCAGTTGCTGCACCGCTCGCGCCCCGAGGCTGCAATCTTGATGAACCCGACCCGGTTGACCAGGGCATAGAAGGCCCCCACCGGACAGAGGTGGCCGCACCAGCCCCGCTCCACCACAAAAAGGTCGAACAGGAACAGCGCCGCCAGCAGGCCCCAGCCCGCCCCCATGCCGAACAGCAGGCCGCGCAGGGTGAGGGACACCGGATTGACCAGCTCCCACACCAGCACGCCTGTGATGGCCGGTGCCACCAGCACCATGGCCAGCAGCCAGTAGCGGGTAGCGCGGTTGAACTGACCATTGCCCTTGAGGCCAAGTCGCCCCCTGAGCCAGGCGGCAGCATCGGTGACCAGGTTGACCGGACAGACCCAGGAGCAGAACACCCGCCCCCCGGCCAGCCAGTAACCCGCGAGCACCAGCCCGGCCCCGAGCCACAGGGTGGGGATGGGCCACTGGCCCGCCGCCACCGACTGCAACAGGGTCAGGGGATCCGTGAGGGGCACCGTCTCCAGCAGCAAGGAGCTGGAGAGGTTGCCCTTGAGGATCCAGATGCCCGCGAGCGGCCCCAGCAGGAACAGCCCCAGCACCCCGAACTGGCAAAGCCGGCGCAGCAGCAGGAAGCGATGGGCACGCCACCACCCCAGCCTGGCCGTGGCCTCGGCCCCTGGATACCGACTCATAGGCCCTCCGGTTTGCGGGTCGGCAGGGTCAGTCGCTCACCGATGAGGGACTTGCCCGCCTTCTCCTTCTCTTCCCAGCCGAGCCGGTAGTGGTGACCCAGCTCCCCCTTGGCAAGCTGGCGAGGTACCACCTTGATGGCCGCCTCCTCCAGCACGCAGGCGTGCTCGCACTTGCCGCAGCCGGTACAGAGATCGCTGTGCACCGTGGGCAGGAACATGGCGTGCTTGCCGGTGCGCGGGTTGTGCTGCAGCTCCAGGGTAATGGCCTTGTCGATGAGGGGGCAGACCCGGTAGCAGACGTCGCAGCGCAGCCCCAGGTAGTTGAGGCAGGTCTCGTGATCGATGAGCACCGCCACCCCCATCCGCGCCTGATCGATGTCGGTCATGGCCCTATCCAGCGCCCCGCTCGGGCAGGCCGCCACGCAGGGGATGTCGTCACACATCTCGCACGGGACGGCGCGCGCCTTGAAATAGGGGGTGCCGGTGGTCACGGGTTCAAACAGCCGGGCGAGCTTGAGGGTGTCGTAGGGGCAGGCCAGGGCGCAGAGCCCGCAGCGCACGCAGGCGCCGAGAAACTCGGCCTCGTCGAGGGCCGCCGGCGGGCGCAGCGCCTGGGCAGGCACGGCCTGCACCTGCTGGCGCGCCACGCCGCCAAGCCCCACGCCAAGCAGGCCCACACCGCAGGCCCCCTTGGCCATGTCGGCCAGAAACTGGCGCCGACTACGACTCATCTCGCGCTCCCCCGCCTCAGGCCTTCATGACCTTGACGGCGCACTTCTTGTAATCCGTCTCTTTGGAGAGCGGATCGGTGGCGTCCAGGGTCAGCTTGTTGACCAGTTGGCTCGCGTCGAAGAAGGGCATGAACACCAGTCCCTTGGGCGGACGGTTGCGGCCGCGGGTCTCGACCCGGGTCTTCACCTCGCCCCGGCGGGAGGAGACGATCACCTCTTCGCCACGGCGCACGCCGCGAGCCTTGGCATCTTCCGGGTGCATGAAGAGCACCGCATCCGGGAAGGCGCGATAGAGCTCGGGGACCCGGCGGGTCATGGTGCCGGTGTGCCAGTGCTCCAGCACGCGACCGGTAGAGAGCCACATGTCGTACTCTTTGTCCGGAGCCTCGGCGGCGGGCTCATAGGGCAGCGCAAAGATGACCGCCTTGCCGTCGGGCTTGCCGTAGAAGCGTACCCCCTCCCCCGCTTTCACGTAAGGGTCGAACCCTTCGCGATAGCGCCACAGGGTCTCCTTGCCGTCCACCACAGGCCAGCGCAGGCCACGGGCCTCGTGATACTGATCGAACGGCGCCAGATCGTGGCCATGGCCGCGACCGAAGGAGGCGTACTCCTCGAACAGCCCCTTCTGGACGTAGAAACCAAAGTGCTCGGCCTCGTCGTTCAGGGCCCCCTTGCTCTGCTCTTTCGGGAACTGGTTCACCTGGCCGTTGGCATAGAGCACGTCGAACAGGGTCTTGCCCTTCACTTCCGGCATCTTGGCAATCAACTCAGCCGGCCACACCTCTTCCACGGTGAAGCGCTTGGAGAACTCCATCAGCTGCCACAGGTCGGACTTGGCCCCTTCCGGTGCCTTCACCTGCTGGTGCCAGAACTGGGTGCGACGTTCGGCGTTGCCGTAGGCCCCCTCTTTCTCCACCCACATGGCGGTGGGCAGGATGAGGTCAGCCGCCTGGGCGGTCACGGTCGGATAAGGGTCGGAGACCACGATGAAGTTGGCCGGGTTGCGATAACCGGGCAGCGCCTCTTCGTTCATGTTCGGGCCGGCCTGCATGTTGTTGTTGCACATCACCCAGTAGGCGTTGAGCTTGCCGTCTTTCAGCATGCGGTTTTGCAGCACGGCGTGGTAGCCCACCTGCTCCGGGATGGTGCCTTCCGGCAGCTTCCAGATCTTTTCGGCGATGGCGCGGTGTTTGGGATCCGTGACCACCATGTCCGCCGGCAGACGGTGGGCGAAGGTACCCACTTCACGGGCGGTACCACAGGCGGAGGGCTGGCCGGTCAGGGAGAAGGGGCCGGAGCCCGGCTGGGAGATCTTGCCGGTCAGCAGGTGGATGTTGTAGCAGAGGTTGTTGGCCCAGACACCGCGGGTATGCTGGTTGAAGCCCATGGTCCAGTAGGAGACCACCTTCTTGCTCGGATCGGCATAAAGCTGGGCCAGCTTCTCGAGCTTGTCCTTCGGCACGCCGGAGAGCTTGGAGACGGACTCCAGATCGTAATCCGCCACGAACTTGGCGAAGTCGTCGAAGCTCATCGGGGTGGAGTCGCCGCTGTCCGGGTTCTTGGCCTTTTGCTGCAGCGGGTTGGTGGGACGCAGGCCGTAGCCGATGTCGGTCACCCCTTTGCGGAACTGGGTGTGCTTGTTGACGAAATCCCAGTTCACCTTGTCGTTCTGGATGATGTAGTTGGCGATGTAGTTGAGGATCGCCAGATCGGTCTGGGGGGTGAACACCATGCCGTTGTCCGCCAGCTCGAAGCTGCGGTGCTCGAAGGTGGAGAGCACGTGCACCTGCACATCCTGGTGGGACAGACGGCGATCGGAGATGCGCGACCAGAGGATGGGGTGCATCTCGGCCATGTTGGAGCCCCACAGCACGAAGGCGTCGGCCTGCTCGATATCGTCGTAGCAGCCCATGGGTTCATCCATGCCGAAGGTACGCATGAAGCCCACTACCGCGGAGGCCATGCAGTGACGGGCATTGGGATCCAGGTTGTTGGAGCGCAGGCCTGCCTTCATCAGCTTGGCGGCGGCATAGCCTTCCCAGACGGTCCACTGGCCGGAGCCGAACATGCCGACGGCGGTCGGGCCCTTCTCTTTCAGGGTCGCCTTGAACTTCTCGGCCATGATGTCGAAGGCCTGATCCCAGCTGATGGGGGCGAAGTTGCCGTTCTTGTCGAACTTGCCGTTGGTCATGCGCAGCATGGGCTGGGTCAGGCGATCCTCCCCGTACATGATCTTGGAGAGGAAGTAGCCCTTGATGCAGTTCAGGCCGCGGTTGACCGGTGCATCGGGATCCCCCTGGGTCGCCACGACGCGGCCAGCCTGGGAGCCCACCAGCACGGAGCAGCCGGTCCCGCAGAAGCGGCATGGCGCCTTGTCCCAGGTGATGGCGGTCTTGTCGGTACTGGTGATCAGGTTCGCCGCCAGAGTGGGGGCACTGACACCGGCCACGGCAGCGGCTGCCGCCACCGCATTGGCCTTCATAAAGTCGCGTCGACTCAGCTTCATGACATATCCTCGCATTGCTTAATCACATCAATGACAGCCATTGTGACGAGCCGCGCTGGCTCAGCTCCATGGCGCTTTATTCCTTTGCTCTGGGCTTTTCGTTCATCGAACGCAGACAACAGACCCGGCATCCCGTGTATTACCCGTGGCGGTCAGCGAACGACTCTTGCGCTTCTGCCACATGACGCCTTATTCCCCATCTTCGGCGTCCATTTCATCGAACTGGTGGTAGATCAGGGCCGCAGAGAGCACCCCGGGCAACCCCTGAATGGTGTCGATGGCCGCCATGATGGGGCGCTGGCTCGGCCCCTCCAAGGTCACCACCAGCTTGCCCTCCTCGCTGACGGCGTGGATCTCGGCCCCGTCCAGGGTCGCAATCCGCTCTGCCAGGGCGTGGCGCAGATCGGGCTGGGTCAGCACCACCAGGCTGGATACATGGAACTCTTCTCGCGTCATATCACCGTTTTCCAACTTGTTCGTCTCTTGGGTCATCGCGAAGCCTCGCCACGAGACAGACCGATGCTGATACTGCCCACTGGGCAATCCGCTACGCAGGCCCCGCAGCCGTTGCACGACTCGGCATGGATGTCGGGGGTGGGTACGCGCCCCAGCTGGGGGGAAAAGCGGATGGCCTGCTGCTCGCAGCTGTCCTGACAGCGCTGGCAGAACACCTGGGCAGTGGCCAGACAGCCCGCCTCGATATGGGCCACATACTCCCAGGGTGTCTGGGTTGTCGGCCTGAACACCGGCGCCTGGCAGGCGCTCACACACTCGGTGCAGAAGGTGCACTCGCCGCGGTGAAAATCCACCGTGGGGAAGCCCCCGTCTCCCTTGATCAGGATCTGCTCCGGACAGGCCGCCAGACAGTCGCCACAGCGGGTACAACCGGCCACGAACTCGTCCCAGGAGACGGACCAGGGCAACTGGATCCCGGCCTTGGGGGCGCTCAGGCGTCCCCGAAACAGGCCTCTGCGTGACAAGTTGACCCCATCGGTCATATCGACTCCTCTTTTCGGGGACGGATGCCCCCGCGCGGATCCCGTGAATGGCATTTTCAATACCAATTATAAGCGTGGGTGTATATTGCTGCCCTGACAAGTCAGGGGATATACCACCAGGGAGATAAACAGGGGGGATTCTTGCGCTGGATCAAACCCTTGGCGCAATTAGACACAGCAGGGGCAAGGTAAATTACCCCTATGTGAGGATTGATAATTAATCGAAGGTTATTTGAGGTGCACGGCGGCTGTCAGCCGCCGATGGAGGCCAGGTGAGGGGTCATGCCTGCATTGCCTTCATGGAGGCGATGGGTGGCGGCCTTGCCGGTCAGCGCCTGGCGAATACGCCATTGCAGCGCCTCCTGCTGGCTGTCATCGGTGAGCAGATCCCGCAGTTCCACCCCGTTGTCGCCAAAGAGACACAGGTGCAGCTTGCCCTTGGAGGAGACCCGCAGCCGGTTGCAACCGGCGCAAAAATCCTTGCTGTAGGGCATGATGAGCCCCACCCCGCCCCTCGAGTCCGGATGCGTGAACACCTGGGCAGGGCCATCATCCAGGCCGCGCAGCTGCTGCACCCAGCCGCTCTTTTGCAGACGCTGCTTGATGAGTTCACCGCTGGTATGGTGATCGCGAAACAGGGCGTCCATCTCGCCGGTCTGCATCAGTTCGATGAAACGAAGCTCGATGGGTTTGTCCCGGATCCAGGCGAGGAACGTCTCGAGCTGATGATCATTGAGCCCCTTGAGCAGCACGGCGTTGATCTTGACCGACCGGAAACCGGCACTCAGGGCGGCGTCTATCCCCGCCATCACCTCCGCCAGCTTGTTCTCGCCGGTGATCTGGTGGAACTGGCGGGGATCCAGGCTGTCGACACTGACGTTGAGGGCCGTCAGCCCCGCATCGAACCACTCGCGGGCACGCTCCTTGAGGCGATACCCGTTGGTGGTCATGGCCACCTTCTCGATGCCGGGGGTATTGGCCACGGTCTCGATGATGGCCGTGAAGTCACGGCGCAGGGAGGGTTCGCCTCCGGTCAGACGCACCTTGCGCGTCCCCATGGCGGCAAACCCGGAGACGACGCGACGGATCTCCTCCAGGGAGAGGAAGGACTGGCGCCCCTCACCATCTCCTTTCGGCGGGTGATAGCCGTCCGGCAGACAGTAGGTACAGCGGAAATTGCAGACGTCGGTGACCGACAGACGCAAATAGTAAAAGCGACGGGAAAAACCATCTTCAAGTGGCAACATAAACACCTTTCCAAATACGGGAGGCCAGGGCATTTCTTTCCTGACCCTTTCAGCTCGAACATCGGCTGACGGCGATCTCCCCCTATCTCAATGACTTAGGCAAAATCGCTCGGAGTTCATCTAGTTTTTCGATGCTAGCACAACTTGGAGTACACTCCCATGCTACTTTGTGGGGTCTTTGTGGGTGAAAAGGGAGCCGGTCGGCATGGGAAAATGGTTCAGAGTGCAGTCGGTCAGCAGCGCCATCGGTCGCTCCATGGTGCTGATCCTGTTCATGGCCAGCCTGATCGCCGTGGTGGCCATGGTCACCCTCTTCTATTCGGTTCCCGATGCCAAGGCCATCAACCTGTCGGGATCCCTGCGCATGCAGGCCTACCGCATGGCCTATGAAATCGAGAAGGATCAGGTCGTCCTCGGTCGGCTCGCCCAGTTTGAACAGACCCTTCATGCCCCCGAGCTGCAGGAGACCCAGCGCTGGATCACGCCCGCCTCCCTGCGCCGCACCTATGGTGAAGTCCTCTTGCAATGGCAAGTGATGCGCGAACACATCGAGAATGCCACGCCCAGCCGTTATACCGACAATACGGAACAGTTCGTCGCCGCCATCGATGACTTCGTCAACCAGATGCAGTACCACGTGGAGTTCAAGGTGCGCATGCTGGCCCTGGCAGAGGGGCTAGGGCTGCTCGCCATCATCACCATCGCCTGGTGCACGGTGCGCTTCACCCGCCAGCAGGTGGTGGCGCCCCTCAACCAGCTGGTCTATTGCGCACGCCAGATCCAGCGTCAGGAGTTCGATCTCACCCTGCCCCCCCACTGTGAAAACGAGCTGGGAGAGTTGTCGGGGGCATTCGCGACCATGGCCGACGAGCTCGGCAAGCTCTATCGGGAGCTGGAGAGCAAGGTGGAGGAGAAAACGGCCAAGCTGCAACAGGCCAACGACACCCTCTCCTTCCTCTATTCCACCGCCCAGAAACTGCACGCGGCGCCCCTCAGCCGCCGCACCCTGCAAAAGCTGCTGGAGCGGGCCGCCGCCCACCAGCACATCGAGTACATCCGCCTCACCCGCTTCGAGCACAATGCGATGCCGGTTTACATCACTGGGCGCAAGGGGTGGCCGGGGGATCTGGACGCCGTGGTGAGTTTCTACCTGCAGATGGATGACGAGGAGTACGGCCGGCTCGACATGATAAGCGGCCACCCCATCGACGAGCGGCTGATGAAGAACTTCTCCATGTTGCTGGCCCAGGTGCTGCACAAGGATCAGACCCTGCTGCAGCACCAGCGCCTGCTGCTGATGGAAGAGCGCGCCGTCATCGCCCGTGAACTGCACGACTCCCTCGCCCAGGCCCTCTCCTACCTGAAGATCCAGGCCACTCTGCTCAAGCGCTCCTTCGCCAAAGGGGACAGGGCCAAGACCGAGGCAGCCATGGAGCAGATCGACGAGGGACTCAGCAATGCCTATACCCAGTTGCGCGAACTGCTCGGCACCTTCCGCCTCAGCATCGGCGATGCCAACCTGGGTGAAGCCATCGCGGTCATGCTCGAGCAGCTCAAACCCCAGACGCACGCCGACATCAGGCTCCAGTACGGACTGACGGACACCGACCTTGAAGCGGGGCAGCACATCCACATCCTGCAGCTGATCCGTGAGGCAGTGCTCAATGCCATCAAGCATGCCAGCGCGCGGCACATTGACGTTAGCTGTGAGACCCTGGCTGATGGTAACATCCAGGTTCAGATTGCAGACGATGGTGTTGGAATAAGGGGCGCAAGCTCGGCGGTGAATCACTACGGTCTCAGCATCATGAATGAACGCGCCAGCAAATTGCGCGGCCAGTTGACCATCAGTGAGCCGCCCTCCGGGGGCACCCGCATACACCTGACCTTTCCCACCAGCCTAACAAGAGACGCCTGATGGACGAGATGAAATACAGTGTTCTGGTCGTGGATGACCACCCCCTGATGCGCAAGGGAATTGTGCAACTGCTGGAGTTGGAAGATAACATCGACGTGGTTGGCGAGGCCTCCAACGGCACCGACGCCGTGGCCATGGCCAAGGAGTCCGAACCGGACCTTATCCTGCTCGACCTCAACATGAAGGGGTTGTCAGGTCTCGATACCCTCAAGGCGCTGCGGGCCGAAGAGGTGACTTCCCGCGTGGTGATCCTGACCGTCTCTGACGCCCGCCAGGATGTGGTTGCCCTGCTCAAGGCAGGCGCGGACGGCTATCTGCTCAAGGACACCGAGCCTGACATGCTGCTGGCCCAGCTGGCTGACGTGATGACCGGCAAGCAGATCCTGAGCGAGCCGCTACGTCCCTATCTCGAGAACATCTACGAGCTGGACCACCTGCAGCAGAAGCTGGAGAGCCTGACCCGACGCGAGATGCAGATCATGCGTGAAATCGCCAAGGGGTTGTCCAACAAGCAGGTCGCCTCCGTGCTCCATATCTCCGAGGGAACCGTCAAGGTCCACGTCAAGAGCCTGCTGAAAAAGCTCGAGGCCCAAAGCCGCGTCGAAGCAGCCGTCATGTACCTGGAACAGCGCAACTGAGGTCCCGGCCTCCTGCCAGCAAGGGGTCACCATCCGTGCCTCCTTGCTGGCCCCCTCTCCTTTTCCCCAAATGGCGCGGAACCCGGTGCTCTATTGAGTAGATGGATTATTATTTTCATGACATCGCACGGGAAGGAAACATCGACATGACCTTTGAGCAGATAGAGCTGGTCCAGAAAGCCTGGGGCAGGGTGAGCGCCCTGAACAACAGCTATGTCCAGGAGGTGTATGAAGAGCTGTTCAGATTGTCCCCCGAACTCAGGGCCCTCTTTCCCCCATATCAGGAGCTGCCCGTTGCCAAGGTGTCGGACACCCTGAACACCGTCATCACCAGCCTCTCCCAGCTGGATGCACTGGGTTTCATCATTCGCGATCTCGGCAGGCGTCACCAGCGATTCAACGTTCAACCCCACCAGTTTGCGCTGCTCAAACAGGCGCTGACCCAGGTACTGGCACGGCGTCTCGGCAGTGGTTTTACCCCGGCACTGGCACAGGCCTGGTCGCAGATGTATGACGAGATAGCCGCCCTGATGCTGGACGGCATGACACAGCACACCGAATTGACCACCTGATCCCCTGGCCTTTGCCCCCAATCGCTGAATGGGTCTGTAACAGGCATTTTGCATGAATCAAATTTGCAATATGCGAAAATAGACTCATTCTGCACACGGGGTATGTTCGGCGCCCTAACACCTCACCTGAATCCCTTTCGCACTACCTTGCTTGCATTCGCGACATCAAATCACAATAGATTGATTTTAAATGGATATTAAAAATAACCACGGGAAATAGCTCACCCCTTCGCCACGCCACCTCTCTCTGGCACGGTCACTGCATTGTCACATTCAGCAATGACTGATTAGGAGGATGGAACATGAAACTTCAACAACTGGCACTGTTCCCCTTGCCGTCCCATATTCTGCCCGGCGGCAAGCTCCCCCTTCGCCTGTTCGAGCCGCGCCACCTGCAGATGCTCAAGGAGTCCTTCCTCGAGGATCGGGGTTTTGGCATCGTGATGGAAGAGACTACCAGCACGGGTACCTGCGGACGGATTCTCCCGGTCGGAACCCGCGTCAAGGTGACTGATTTTTATACCCTCAACGACGGTTTGCTCGGGGTCACCGTGCTCGGCCTTGAACGCTTCTGCATCCACGAGATGGAAACGGATGACGCAGGCCTCAGGCACGCCCAGGTCGAGCCACTGCCCAACTGGCCGAGTGCGGATTCTGATATCAGCGACAACCAGCTGGTCAGCCGATTGAGAGAGGTCTTTGCACAATACCCGGAACTGGATGAGCTCTACCCGGACAAGCAGTTCGACGATGCAGCCTGGCTCTGCCAACGCTGGCTCGAGATCCTGCCCATGCCGATCTATGAAAAACAGATGTTGATTGCCAAACAGAACAGTGAAGCGGCGCGCCAGTTCTTGCGCCGACTGATCGCACAGTGAGTCAAAGAGTGAGTCAACGGTTGGTTTGCAAAACGCGAATTCTCGGCACTGCATTCTTATAATGAAAAAATGAGAATTGCATTTTGCAATCACGGTAGCGATAAATAACACACAATTCAGCTACAGGCCGCAAATAACAGGTTTTGAAAAGTTGGCACGACTTTTTCATATAAAACCGTACAACCCGATTTATCCCGTGCTCTCTTCAGTATTTGCTGAAGAATTGGTCAACCACCAGGTTGACCATTTTTTTTACCCAAAATCGGCCGGCATCACCTGCAATGGCGGAGCAGGCAGCTTCGCAGCCTGGCAAGACTGATGGGTTTGGCCAGAAAATCGTTCATGCCCTGGGCAAGGCAGCGGGCCCTGTCCTCCATCATGGCATTGGCCGTCAACGCGACGATGGGCACCTCGCACCCCATGTCCCGCAGGCGTCGGGTCGCCTCCAGCCCATCCATCTGCGGCATCCGCATATCCATCAGGACAAGGTCCGGCTGCTGCTTCGCCACCTGTGCCAGGGCCTCCAGCCCATTGCCTGCCAGCCTCACCCTGCACACCAGCTTCTGCAGCATCAGGGATACCACCAGCTGATTGACCGGACTGTCTTCCACCACCAGCACATCCAGCTCCAGTCTGGCGCACTCTTCACTATCGGGGGCGGCGGCCGGAGCACAGGGAGAGGCCATCCCGGGCAGCTCGAACCAGAAGCAGCTTCCCAGCCCAGGCGTGCTCTGCACGCAAATGTCTCCCCCCATCAGCTGCACCAGCCGCCTGCAGATGGCCAGCCCGAGCCCCGAGCCGGAGAAGCGGCGGGTTGCCGAACTGTCGACCTGATAGAAGGGTTCGAACAGCAACGCCTGATCCTCGGTGGAGATGCCGATCCCCGTGTCGCTGACCATGACCCCCAGCTTTTCCTCCTCCCAGGTCAACGCCAGACGCACGCTACCGACGGAGGTGAACTTCACGGCATTGCCAAGCAGGTTGCCTATCACCTGGGAGAGGCGGACGGCATCCCCTTGAAGGCGTTCGGGGAGCGTCTCATCCAGATGCCAGTGCAGAGTGATGCCCTTGGCACTGGCCTGTGCCTGCAAGGGCTCCACCAGGGCACGGCACAGCTCGGCTGGCTGAAAGGGTTCACAGTGCAGCGTCAGGGTATGTGACTCTATTTTCGAGAAATCGAGCACATCGTCGATGATGGTCTGCAACAGATGCGCAGAGTGGGTGGCATGGCCGATGAGGGTCTGTTGCGGAGTGTCGAGCCGGCCGTGCTGCAGCAGATCCAGCATCCCCAGCACGGCGTTCATGGGAGAGCGGATCTCGTGGGTCATCATGGCGAGGAACTGGGATTTGGCACGGTTGGCCGTCTCGGCATCGTCCCGCGCCCGCGCCAGCTCCTGCTCGCGGCGGATCTGGCTGCCTATCTCCCGCGCCGTGCCCCGATAGCCGAGGAAGCGGCCACCGGCATCATGGCAAGGCTCCGCATTGATCTCCATCCAGCAAGGCCCGCCCGCCAGCATCACCTGGGCCCGCATTCCCCGCACCGGCAGATGGTGGGCGATCAGGTGCCGGTAGTGGCTCCAGGCCGGGTCCTGCTTGTCGTGGGCAAAATCATAGAGGCTTCTCCCCGTCTGGCGGGCCAGCACCTCTCCCTGATAGCCAGGGGCAGAGACATAGCTGAGCCTGTGCTGGGGATCGGTCTCCCAGAACCAGTCGGAGGCCATGGCGGCAAAACTGCGAAAACGCTGTTCGCTGGCCTGCAGGGCCAGGGTCTTGAGGTCAACCTGTTCTTGCAGGCGAGCCCGATAGGCGATGTTGACCAGGGCCTGGGAGATGAGCGGGCGACAACGCTGCATCGCCGCCTTGCTCTTGAGATCGAAGGTGCCCGCCACGCTGTGCCGACAGATGAGCACCCCGGAAAACCCCGGTCCCTGCAAGCCTGTCATCATGACGCTGGCCCAGCCCGGCGCCCCCGCCAGCGGCGCCAGCTCAGGCAGTTGGGCAGGATCATAGATAACCAGGGTCTCCCCCTCGATGGCCCTGGAGAAGATCGGTGTCAGCGACCAGATCCGGCCCACCTCGTCCGGCTGGGTGCTCAGATGGGTGCTGCCCCTCACGGCCTCCCAGGCGACCACGTCCGCCTGTTCGAATCCGATAAAGGGCTTGAGAGCAAGAATGAGACTCTCCAGTACCTGCTCCAGACTCTGGGCCTGTGCCAGGGTCGCCACCCCGCACAGCAGGGCTTGGGACTCCTCCCGATATCTGGCCTCCCGCTCCCGGCAACGCATCAGCTCCACCAGCGTGGTTTGCAGTTTGTCACCCAGAGTTTCGAGTTCGCTATTCCCTATCATCTTGAATCCAGCACAGTGTCAGCTCTCGAGGAAGATTACGCTCGACACCATGAGGTTGCCGTGCGCCAGCTCACCATGGGGTAATCGTCCCTGTTCACCGAAGGTAAAGGGCGTGATGAAGGGGATCTCACCCAGCCTCTGACTGAATTGACTGACGATGTCCCCCAGCCTGTCCCCCAGTGCCAGCCGACAACCGGCACAAAACACCACCAGGGCGCCAAAGGGGCGCATATTGCTCGCCATGCCATATTCAGGCTCGATATTCACCGCATTCAGGCTACGCTGCAACAACCCTTCCTGGCTGCTGTACATGAGCAGCAGCCGCTCTCCCAGTCGGGTTTCGGTAAAGAGGCGCAGCCCCTCCCGCGCCGTCACCGCCTCGGGATGGGAGAGCTTGTAGTAGGGCAGGTCATCGAGCATGCCGACCTGACGGGCCAGTGGCGAGAGCGTCGTCTCCTTGAGGATGGGGCCCACCGGCCAGGGCGTCGCACGCTCGGTCCAGCGACCATAGACCCGGGCCGCCGGCTCGTGATCGATGGTCAGCACCTCCCGCCCGTCTATCCCGGTAATGATGCCGCGACACTCGGTGGGTACATAGCCTGAATGAAACTGGAACGCCAGTTGGCAATCGGGGTAAAGCACCGCCAACACGCACCCTTGTGATCCCTCCCCTTCGTCCCAGCACAGCTGCCACTGCCCGGCCACGCCGTCGTCTGCCGCCGACCCGCCGACGACGGGAACGGTCGCGCCAAACTCGGCGTCAATCCCCGCGAGCACAACCTCCTCCAGCCCCGGGCTGGTGTGCAGCAACACGAGCTGCGGCAGCTCTCCCGGTCGGCCACCATCGGCGATGGCGCGGCGCAGCAATGCCCGCACATCCGGTTGATCCCCCATCTGGCCAGCCACGCCATAGGCCCCCTTGTCATCATAAAGGGCGGCGACCGACAGGCTCCAGCCATGCCGACCATGATGGCCATCCTGGGTCAGGATACCGCCGCAGGAGCTGCAACCGATCAGCCGGGTATCGGGAAAACGTGCCTTGAGCGCACGGCGCAGTTCCGCCGCCTCGTGTGCTTGGGTAAAATAGACCAGCAACAGCGATGGAACATGGGATGACTGGGCATGCAACCGCTCTGTAACTTGTTGGGCGGCCAGTGGGGTCGTCTCGGCAAGCGAGTGAGCCGTCAGGAAGTTCAACATCGTCTCCTAGGGGTACGGGATGCTTGCATCAAGCAAAAATCATACCCTTATCAAACAATTACCTGGCCATGGAGACTAGAATGGTGCTCACTGGCCTCCCACGGGATCACTGCATGTGGCAGAAAAATATCAATGACTTCGACCGGGTTGTCGCCATCGGCGGCGGGCACGGTATGGGCCGGGTGCTCTCTTCCCTGTCGTTCTTGGGATCCCGGCTGACGGGCATCGTCACCACCACGGATGATGGCGGCTCCACCGGACGCCTGCGCAAAAGCCAGGAGTGCATCGCCTGGGGGGATCTGCGCAACTGCCTCAACCAGTTGGTGACCACCCCCAGCATCGGTAGCCAGCTGTTCGAGCACCGCTTTACCGGCCGCGGCGAGCTGGCGGGCCACAACCTCGGCAACCTGATGCTGCTGGCCCTCGACAACCTCTGCGTGCGCCCCCTGGATGCCATCCGGCTCATCAGCGACATGCTGGAAATTGAACCCAATCTGCTGCCCATGTCCGAGCATCCCACCGATCTGTGCGCCCACACCGTCTGTGGCGATCAGATCCTGGGAGAGGTCTCCATCGATCAGCTCACCACACCGCCACGGGCCCTGAGCCTGAAACCGGTCGTGCCCGCCACGCGCGAAGCGATCGAGGCGCTGAGCCAGGCCGACATGATCATCCTGGGGCCGGGCAGCTTCCTCACCTCCATCATGCCTCCTCTGCTGCTGCGCGAGATTGCGGAGGCGATCCGCAGCAGCCGCGCCATCGTAGTGTTCATCAGCAATCTGGTGGACGAAGAGGGTCCGGCAGGCCAGTTGTCACTGTCCAGTCAACATCGTTGGCTGGAAGAGCGGATTGGCAGCGGCCGGATCGATGCCATTGTGGCTCCCGAGGGCCCCCAGATACCCGAGTTGCAGCACTGCCTCGTTCGGGCCGAGCTGGGTGAAGCGGCCCTCCCCCACCGCCACGACCGCCTCAAGCTGCGGCTGGCACTCGACACCGTGATCCTGAGCAGGCTTGGCGAGCGCGACATGGCGGGCTGATGCCCTTCTGGCTCAGTGAAACTGGGCCAGATGGGTGAAGACCTGGGGCAGTGAGTGCTCCAGCTCAGCCAGCAGTCTGCCGGCCTCTTGCTCATCTTCCCGGCGACAGGCGGACTCCAGATCCATCACCTGCTGATAGCTGGGTTTGGCGCCATAGCTGCCACAGGACGATTTCATGCTGTGGGCAACACGCGCAAGGGCTGACCAGTCCCGCTGCTCAAAAAGCGGTCTTAATTGGGCCAACTGCTCGCCTACCTCTTCGACAAACACCGAGATGACGACTGGCATCATCTCGTGACCGATATCATCTGCCAGTTGTCGCAGCACTTTCTGATCCAGCCACTCCATCTTCTCTTCCCTATGATGGTATTCAAACAGACCACAATATAGCGGACCCACAGCCCCGCTGTCACCCGTCCTTCGGGCATGCCCGTATCGCTCCGGATGCTCTTGCGACACCAGAATGTGAGCAGCTTCAAGTTATCGGTATGTCAGCCAGAATGGAGAGAGATAAAGGTTGTTACAAAATTAACATTAAAGTAACAATGCAACCCATGAGAATGATGCGGCTCAGCAACACCTCTCTCATCCCTTTTTGCCTGTATGGCTGCTGCGAAGAACCAGGGTAGACATCTACCCTGGTATTTTTTATTTCTGGTTCAACAAGTTGGCTGCATTGCCATATTCCAGCTCGCCCAGCCTGAACAGGCAGAACTCCCCGGGCACCATCTTCACCCAATTCTCGTTGCCGGTGAGCGGCCGGGTGGCGATCAGGGTCACCACATCGTTCGGCGTGGTTTCACTCTGAAAGTCGATGGCCACATCCTCATCCAGCAGACGGGCTTCGCCAAAGGGAGCCCTGCGCGTCAACCAGTAAAGATTGTTGCTGCAATAGGTCATCACGAACTCTCCGTCCGACAGCAGCATGTTGAACACCCCGAGCCCGCGCAGCTCGTCGCACAGGGTCGCGAGGTAGCGGAACATGGCGGGGAAATTTGCCGGCCGTTTGGGGTACTTGTGCTCCAGCCTGTCGAGCAGCCAGCAGAAGGCGTGCTCGCTGTCGGTGTCGCCTACCGGGCGGTGCCGCCCCGTGGGCAGCCTCTTGTAACCGGTCAACTGGCCATTGTGGGCAAAGGTCCAGTAACGGCCCCACAGTTCGCGGGTAAAGGGGTGGGTGTTTTCCAAGGAGACACACCCCCGGTTCGCCTGCCGGATATGGCTGACCACGGCGCGGCTCTTGATGGGCAGTGCCTGGACCAGCTTGGCGATGGGAGACTGGGCGCTGGGTTCGGGATCCTTGAAGGTGCGAAAACCCCGCCCCTCATAGAAGGTGATCCCCCAGCCATCCTTGTGGGGACCGGTCTTGCCGCCCCGCAGCATCAGCCCGGTAAAGCTGAAGCAGATGTCGGTCGGCACATTGGCACTCATGCCGAGCAGTTCGCACATATACCATCCACTCCCTGAATGTCTTGACTCTGGTTTCGTCAATCAACCGTCACGGCTGGATGAGAGGGCCGGTATGGTCACCCATCCCCCCCTCTCAATCCCGGATCGTTGATTACTTGGCCATCTCTTTTTCAACCAGCTGGATCAGGATGTGGATCACCTTGATGTGCACTTCCTGGATGCGGTCGGCATAACCGAAGTGCGGTACACAGATCTCCACATCGGCCAGACCAGCCATCTTGCCGCCGTCCTTGCCGGTCAGGGCAATCACCTTCATCCCTTTGGCACGGGCCGCCTCGATGGCTTTGAGGATGTTGCCGGAGTTGCCGCTGGTGGAGATGCCGAGCAGCACATCACCACGGCGGCCGACGGCCTCCACATAGCGGGAGAAGACATAGTCATAGCCAAAGTCGTTGGAGACGCAGGAGAGGTGGCTGGGATCGGAGATGGCGATGCCGGCATAGCCTGGGCGGTTCTCGCGATAACGACCGGTCAGCTCCTCGGCAAAGTGCATGGCATCGCAGTGGGAGCCGCCGTTGCCGCAGGAGAGTACCTTGCCTTCCTGCTTGAAGGAGTCGGCGAGCAGCCTGGCCGCCGCCTCGATGTTTTTCAGATTTTGCTCATCTGCCAGGAACGCCTGAAGCACGCTGGCAGCCTCGGTCAACTCGTTGCGGATCAGTTCTTGGTACATGGTTCTTGAAATCTCGTCGTCCAACATAGGGTGGCGGCATTGTCGCACAAGCCAGTCCAATCGTCGCCCCCCGCCCGCCAAGATGGGGCGGGCAGCGCGTTATGGCGATCACAGAGCCAAGGTAACAGGCTTGTAAACAGCTTGATAAGTTTGTGCGTATGAATTACAACAGGGGCCACATCCAACAGGTCAGACCTCTGGATCAGTTAACGCCAATTTCCCAACCTCGGCAATTCATGCAAGGAGCAAACAATGACGACGACCCTCACTCTGCTCGGGGTGATCCTGGTGATCGGCGCCATGGCCTATCGCCGTGCGTCCCTGTTCACCGCCACGCTTGCCACGGCCGCCGCCCTGGTCGCCGGCACCTTCTATGGCCATGTACCCCTGCTGGTGTGGGCGCTGTTCGCGGTGATAGCCCTGCCCCTCAATCTGGTGGAGTTTCGCCGTAACCAGCTGACCAAGCCGCTGTTCAAGATCTACAAGTCCATCATGCCGGAGATGTCCCGTACCGAGAAGGAAGCCATCGAAGCGGGGACGACCTGGTGGGAAGCGGATCTGTTTGCCGGCAACCCGGACTGGAAGAAGCTGCACGCCATTCCGGTGAGCACCCTCAGCGCCGAGGAGCAGGCCTTCATGGACGGCCCGGTTGAAGAAGTGTGCCGCATGGTCAACGACTGGGAAGTGACCCACGAGCGTGCCGATCTCTCCCCCGAAGTGTGGCAATACCTGAAGGACAACAAGTTCTTCGCCATGATCATCAAGAAGAAATATGGCGGGCTGGAGTTCTCCGCCTACGCCCAGTCCTGCGTGCTGCAAAAGCTGTGCGGCGCCAGCGCCGTGCTCGCCTCTACCGTCGGCGTGCCCAACTCCTTAGGGCCGGGTGAATTGCTGCAACACTACGGCACTGACGAGCAGAAGGATTACTACCTGCCCCGTCTGGCTGTCGGCAAGGAGATCCCCTGTTTCGCCCTGACCAGCCCGGAAGCGGGTTCTGATGCGGGCTCGATTCCCGACTTCGGCATCGTCTGCAAAGGCGAGTGGGAAGGGGAAGAGGTGCTCGGCATGCGCCTGACCTGGAACAAGCGCTACATTACCCTGGCTCCCATCGCCACCGTACTCGGCCTCGCCTTCAAGCTGCGTGACCCTGACCACCTGCTGGGTGAGGAAGAAGAGCTCGGCATCACCTGCGCCCTCATTCCGACCCACATCAAGGGAGTCGACATCGGTCGCCGCCACTTCCCGCTCAACGTGCCGTTCCAGAACGGCCCGACCCGCGGCAAGGACGTGTTTGTACCGCTCGACTTCATCATCGGCGGCCCGGCCATGGCCGGTCAGGGCTGGCGCATGCTGGTGGAGTGTCTCTCCGTCGGTCGCGGCATCACCCTGCCCTCCAACAGCACGGGCGGCGTCAAGATGCTGGCCCTGGCCACTGGTGCCTACAGCCGCATCCGTCGCCAGTTCAAGCTGCCGATTGGCAAGATGGAAGGGATTGAAGAGCCGCTGGCACGCCTGGGTGGCAACGCCTACATCATGGGCGCCGCCGCCAAACTGACGGTCACCGGCATCGATCTCGGTGAAAAACCCTCGGTCATCTCCGCCATCGTCAAGTACCACCTCACCGACCGCGCCCAGAAGTGCATCATCGATGCCATGGACATCCACGGCGGCAAGGCCATCTGCATGGGGCCGAACAACTATCTGGCCCGTGGCTATCAGGGGGCCCCCATCGCGGTGACCGTCGAGGGAGCCAATATCCTGACCCGCAGCATGATCATTTACGGTCAGGGAGCCATCCGTTGCCACCCCTACGTGTTGCCGGAGATGCTGGCCGCCAGCCACCCCGACAAAGAGCAGGCGCTGAAAGATTTCGACAAGGCGATGTTCAGCCACGTGGGCTTTGCCATCAGCAACCTGGTGCGCAGCTTCTGGCTGGGGTTGACCGGTGCCCGCTTCGCCGCCGCGCCCTACAAGGATCAGACCAAGGGCTACTATCAGCAGCTCTCTCGCCTCTCCGCCAACCTTGCCTTACTGTCAGACATGGCGATGGGCACCCTGGGTGGCGAGCTCAAGCGCAAAGAGCGGGTCTCTGCCCGCCTTGGCGATGTGCTGAGCCAGCTCTATCTGGCCTCCAGCGCCCTCAAGCGCTATCAGGATGAAGGACGCCAGCAAGCCGACCTGCCGCTGCTGCACTGGGCACTGCAAGACGCTTTGTTCAAGGCTCAGGAAGCGATCGACGAGTTGCTGCGCAACTTCCCGAATCGCTGGATTGGTCTGGCCCTGCGCGCCATCGTGCTGCCCCTTGGTCGCGACCTGAAGCGTCCCTCCGACAAGCTCGACAGCCAGGTGGCCCGCCTGCTCCAGGTGCCAAGTGCCACTCGCAGCCGTCTGGCCGAGGGCCAATATCTGACGCGCGAGGAGGGCAACCCCTTCGGGCTGCTGGAACAGGCGCTGGACGATGTGCTGACCGCAGAGCCGCTGTTTGACAAGGTGTGCAAGGCCGAAGGGAGCAAACGCCCCTTCACCCAGCTCGACAAGGTGGCAGAGGCAGGCCTGAGCCTCGGTGCCATCAACCAGGTCGAAGCGGATCTGCTGCGGCGTGCCGAGGAGAGTCGTCTTCGCACCATCAACGTCGATGATTTCGATCCCGTCGAGCTGGTGGCCAACAAGGCACTGTTTGAAGCCTCCGCCTATCACAGGGCAGCTTGATGCCTCTGATGCCAGAACGCCTCCCTTGTGGAGGCGTTTTTCATGAAAGGGCTGGTGGATGGCATCCGATACGAAGAAAGAGAAACCGACTGGATCATATTTTGGATATCAATCCGTTTCCTATATTGAATGAAGCGGTTAAGGTAAGCACAGGATCACACACAGGATTGCATAATGGATGATCAAATCCTGATTATTGATGATGAAGATCTTCCCCAATCAGCACCGCGTCCCGCCGGCTGGAAGGTGATGATAGTGGACGATGAACCCGAAGTGCATCGCATCACCAAAATCACCCTGAACAAGTTTGAATTCGACGGCAAGCCGATCGATTTTCTGCACGCCTACTCTGCGGCTGAAGCCAAAGCCTTGCTCGCCCTCACCCCGGATGTCGCCCTGCTGCTGCTCGACGTCGTCATGGAGGTCGATCATGCCGGTCTCGAGGTGGTCAAGTTCGTGCGCGACGAGCTGCAAAACAAGATGGTGCGCATCGTGCTGCGAACCGGTCAGCCCGGCCAGGCCCCGGAAGATGACGTGGTGACCAACTACGACATCAACGACTACAAGGACAAGACCGAGCTTACCTCCCAGAAACTGCGCACCCTGCTGCGCGCCAGCCTGCGTTCTTACCGGGACATCCGAACTCTTGAGAGCAATCGACAGGGGCTGGAGAAGGTCATCGAGGCGTCCAAGGGGATCTTCGAGCAGCGTGCCCTGCGCCAGTTCGTCGAAGGAGCCCAGACCCAGCTCAGCGCCCTGCTCAATCTGGAAGAGTCCCAGATTTACGATGTGAAGCACCTGGCGTATGAGGTGCGGGATCAGGTGCTCGAGCCTCTGCTCAGCGATGGTCCCATGCTGCGCCTCGTCGATGCGCCGGAAATCCTGCGTTGTGCCATGGCCAAGGGGGCCAATGTCTACGATGGCAACCAGATGGTGCTCTATTGCCAGAATGCCCGTCATCACCTGCTGTTCCACATCGAGACCACTCGCCCGCTCAGCCAGATGGATACCGGGCTGCTGAGCCTGTTCACCGAAAACATCATAGTGGCGCTGGAGAATATCCGGCTCAACGAGGTGATCGGTGACAACCAGCGAGAGATCATCTATCGCATCGGTGAACTGGTGGAGAGCCGCTCGAAAGAGTCCGGCTTGCACGTCAAGCGGGTGGCCCTCTACACCGAACTGTTCTGCAAGCTGCTCGGCATGAATGAGGACAGGTGCGAGCTCATCAAGCGGGCCTCTCCCCTGCACGACATCGGCAAGGTGGGGATCCCGGACGCCATCTTGCACAAACCGGGCAAACTCACTCCCGAGGAGTGGGAGATCATGAAAACCCACGCCCAGCTTGGGCAGGACATGCTCTCCGGCAGTGACCTGGCCCTGTTCCAGATAGGCGCCACCATCGCGGGCAACCATCACGAGAAGTGGAATGGCAGCGGCTATCCCCGCGGGTTGAAGGGAGAGGACATTCCGCTGGAAGGACGCATCGTCGCCCTGGCGGATGTGTTCGATGCTCTGGGCTCGGATCGTTGCTACAAGCAGGCCTGGCCGCTGGATCAGGTGCTGGCGCTGATCAAGGAGGAGAAAGGAGAGCACTTCGACCCCCTCCTGGTGGACCTGATGCTGGCCAATCTGGAGAAGTTCCTCGATATTCGCGAGCAGTACAAAGACATCTATATCGGCGCTCACTGATATCGGGTTCACCCCATCCACTTGCCACCATGAAGAAGCCGCCCATTGGGCGGCTTCTTTGCAATGTGCGCGGAATTATTGCTCCGGCAGATTGAGATCCAGTTTGGGGGTTGCTGGCGTCTCTTCAAGTTGCGCCTTCTGCGCCGCCATCGCCTTGTGCAGAGTACGGCGCTTTTGCAGCAGAATGAAACCACCGGCCCCCAGCAAGAGCAGCAACACGCCACCTCCCCCCAGCGCCCAGGGCAGCCAGACCGGACTCTCCCGCTCCTCGAACCGGTCGGGGGTGGCGGCGGATGCAGGCATGGCCGCAGAGGGTGCGGGAGGGGGGGGAGGCGGTGCTATGGTGAACGACTTGGCCGGCAATTGCAGTTGCACCTCGCGACCGAGCCGGGTTGTTCCAAAGAGGGTGGCCTCCACCTTGTACTGCCCTGCCGCCTTGAGGGCGGAGAGATCCACGCCAAAACGCGGCGCTGTCGCCACCTCGTTGAACGTCATGCTACTGCCGCTGCCGTCGATGGCCTTGCCCTGGATGACCACGGAGGCGGGATCCAGTTCATCCACATCGATGACCAGAGAGAGCTTGGCTCCCCCCTCCCCGGAGGGGGGATTCAGGGAATAGCTGACCGGCCAGGGGTAGAGCAGCACCTGCTGTGACTGGGCTCGTGAGAAGACCTCATTGCCGGTGCTGAAGAGGGCTCGGTATTTTCCCGCAGGGACGTCCAGTACCGCCTCGGCGGTCAAGATACCGTCCCCCGGCACTTCGTCCACCCCCTTGCCATCATCCATGTAGCGTCCCAGGGTCTCCTCGAACACGGGATCGCCGCTCTGGCTGGCATCGTTGAACTGCTGCAGCTTGACGGTCATGCCCAGATCGGTGAGGTAGTAACCCGCTCCAGGCGCCGCGCCATCGATCAGCAGACGGGATTGCAGTTTGACACGCTCACCCTGATAGAGGCGGGCCGGTAGCGGCTCGCTCTCGACCTGGATGTCGGTGAGCAGGCGCACCCGATTGTCGGGGTCCACCTCTCCGATCGCCTGCCAGGGGCCGGGCATGGGGTCGCGGATGGTGATGAGATCCTGATCCTTGAGGGGCAACCAGCCCACGTCGGGCGGCTTGACCTTGCCCACATAGAGCTTGCTGCCATCGGGTCGCACCAGGATCACCGAAGGCGTCCCCGGCTTGCGCTTGATGATGAAGGTGATCTCCTTCACGCCGTAATCGATGCGAAAGCGGTTGTCGAGCAGAGGAATGTCGGAAGGCGCAAACACCTCGTTGGCCGCGGCCGGGAGGGAGGCCAGCAGCAGCAGCCCCCAAAGCGATCTCATTGCCGCCACAGGCAGGCACCTCCTTTTTTCTGTACCAGATCTAGCCTCGCTTCATGGACAGCCGCCACCTCGTCGCTCGCGCGCACCACCCTGAGCGGCGGGCGATTGCTCTCCAGACGACGAATGCCGGTATCCTGGCTGGTCTCGCTCTCGCTGGTTTCGCTCGCCAGATTGAGTTTGGTCTGGCCACCCGTCATCAGGAGGTAGACGTCCGCCAGGATCTCCGCATCAAGCAAGGCGCCGTGCAGGGTACGGTGAGAGTTGTCGATGCCGTAGCGATCGCACAATACGTCCAGGTTGTTGCGCTTGCCCGGGAAGAGATCCCGCGCCATCGCCAGGGTATCCGTGATGCCGCAGATATCCGCCGTCTTGAAGTTCAGACCGAGCTTGCTGAACTCATAGTCCATGAAGCTCACGTCAAAGGGGGCGTTGTGGGCGATGAGCTCGGCGCCGCGAATGAACTCGATGAAATCGTCCGCTATCTGGCTAAAAAAGGGCTTGTCCGCCAGGAAGGCATCCGTGATGCCGTGCACGGCGATGGCCTCGGGGTCCACCAGCCGATCCGGCTTGATGTAGACGTGGAAATGGTTGCCGGTGAGTTTGCGGTTGATCACCTCCACACAGCCGATCTCGATGATGCGGTGCCCAAGATAGACAGGGCCGCCCGCGGTGTTCATGCCGGTGGTTTCGGTATCCAGAATAATTACCCTATTAGACATACTCTGTAACCCTTAGACCAGTTTATAAAGACAATATTTCAATTATATCACGAAGTTAGACTGAAATCTCTATGAGATTTATGGGCAAAAGTGTAAACTACAAAAAATCGTACAAACAAACTCCTGAAAAGTGTAAACATGAAACTACAGATCAGAAATTACATTGCACAAAACGGTGAACGGTTCTCACTACTGTTCGATGTTGACCATGATGATTCTGATCATGCCGCGTTTCCACTTTTCTATCCAACAGCTTATGTCACAAGACAGTTGCGGGGGCTGATGCACAACAGCCAAGTAGAACAACTCCAGGTGATCAAGAAGCTCTACAACTGGGCGCATTCAGAGAAACCATCCTTAGACCTGCACCAGGCCTTTCTCAAACGCCAATTTCTTAAACCACATCAAATAGACTCATTGGCAACTTTCTTACAGGTGAAGGATAAGCAAGGAAACACCATATCAAGGTCGCGATTTAATCGTTCATTAAGTGTTGTCGCTAGCTATCTAGGGTGGTGTGCAAGAGAAATAATCACTGATTCTAACGCACTTGAGATAGCTTCAGCCATCGACAGTATGGAAAAATCGATAGTTGGTCGTTGCATAAAACGGCAAGGTTCTGCTTCTCGGAAAAAGCAGGATCAACTAACCAAACGACTATCTGATGATGCAAGAACATGTCTACTAAATCTCTTTCACAACCCTGAATGTGGTCTCAAAAATCCACTCCAACGGAACACTCGCCATCGAAATGTTCTTGCTTTACAAATTATGTATTCGACTGGTATGCGTATCGGAGAAGCCCTTGGACTTCAGCTACAAGATTTCATTTCTGCTTCTGGCGGTGAGCCAGCATATTTGGTTATACGTAGAAATCATGACGCCGAAAATGATGATAGAGTTAAACAACCTGTAGCTAAAACACTTGGTCGTAAACTCGCAATTGATGAGAACCTCGCAACTACAATCTCTGATTACATGATTAGACGCTCTCACATTCCCCGTGTAGGATTTAAAGACCATGATCCTCTTTTAGTGAATTTCAGAGGTGGTTCAAGGATTGGTCTAGGGATTAACACATCAAATTTCGAAACCTCATTATCGAATTTAAAGAAGAAATTTCCTGCGCTATCTGAGATCCACCCACATCTATTAAGGCATGATTGGAATTACCGTTTTTCACTTGAAGCCAAGTCAAGAGGTTATACTGAAAAACAAGAGCGAGAGATTCGAGAATATTGTATGGGCTGGGTTGATGACTCACCTTCATCAAAAATATATAACAGACGATATATTGAGCAACTTGCATTTGAGATTGGCTTAAAGATAGCTAATGACACGAAGAAGAAGGTCTAAAATGGGCATTGCATTTATAGAAGAGTCAGAACTGACCGAGCTGCAAGTAAAGAATAAATCAATGAATATTACTGCACGTATTACACACAAACCTCAACCAATAAAATTCCCGAAGAATATGATAATAGAAGGTCGCAAATTAAAAATAATAGGCGGCGCTTCATTTAATATTCATCCAATAAAGATGAAATTGAAAAATGAAGACTTCAACTCATTTCTTGGTGTCATTGGATGGCTCGGTGCAAATGGTGGTATTGCATCATTAAACAATATTATTATCGCCTTCAGATCCTATGTTAGGTTTGCATATATAGATGGCATCACTGTTGAGACTCTATCATTATTTCTAGATAAATGTCGAAGTCATAAAGTCGGAGCAAGTTTTTTTGGTTCTATAAAACAACTGTTTATTAAGTGGAATGCACTGGATTATCCAATTTCAGAGGATGTAATTGACTTCTTATTCCTTGTTAAACTACCGAAACCAAAGAGGCCTTCAGGCAGCAGAGTCCGATCTGATGACCCAACTGAAGGATGGTATACAGACAAAGAGTATGACTCTCTTGTACAGGCTATTTGGCGGGCGTATGAATCTGGTGAAGATACGCTGTGGCGAACTTGTATTCTTCTTTTATCAGCACAGTTCGGACGTCGTCCAATCCAATTTGCACATCTGAAGATTTGTGATCTCAAGGAGCATGGAATAAGCTGTGGAGTTTTTGGTCGCCGCATTGAATTTCCTGGAGCTAAGGATGCTGATGCATCAGAATTTCGCGGTTCAAAGATTGAAGTTCATCCAATAAATAATGAACTATGGCGACTTTGTCAGCGTCAAAGTAAAGACACTATTCTTCGATTTGAAGAGGCATTAGGCCATGAGCTTACGCAGAACCAGAAATTAAAATTACCCCTCTTTACACATAGGTCTGATAACGTACTGAGGAAGCGAATGGATGATGCAAGGTTTCTTCATGAAGATGATGAAAATGAAATGCTGGCATCACATGTCTTTCACGTAACCGGTAACCAAGTTTCCAGTGTTATACAAACAGGTCCATTTGGTGAGACGGTAGTTTCTCATAGAACAAATGAACCATTAGTCCAAAATGCATATCGGTTCAGATATACTCGCGCACGGCAAATAGCTCGCGCTGGTTGTGCGAGACCTGCCCTGCAACATTGGCTGGGTCATGAAACGGATTTTTCTCTCGATGCTTATTACGATGATCCAGCAGAAAGAGCCAGAGTATTAAACGAGCAAATAGCTCCATTATTAGCCCCTCTAGCCCAAGCGTTTCAAGGCAATCTCAGAGATAGCGAGGCACAAGCAGACAGAGGTGATGATCTGACTAGCCGTATCGAGCTAGATGGGCAGGAAGATTTGGGCGTAGGTACATGCGGGGAATATGGTTTTTGCTCCGCTTCAGTCCCTATTCCTTGCTATCGTTGTACCAAATTCCAACCTTGGGTATTTGGCCCTCACAATGAAGTACTAAACAGACTGCTAGAACGGCAACGACTAGAAAATGAAGTTCCCAGACCAAGACAACAGCGGCGACTGCTTGTGCCGCTTCAATTAGATAAGGACATTCAAGCAGTGAGAGAAGTAATTGCTCTATGCGAGGCACGTAAAATATACCTAGGGGAAATAAAATGAGCAATATTGTTTATTTTAAATCCAACGCGTCATTATCTACAGAAAAAAACTTGTCCGACTTGATAGTTTTATCACGTGACAAAGTGACTCTTTGGAGTGATCGAGATGGTTTCGATTGGGAAGCAGCCGTATGGCCAACACACTTTAATTCCATTCGATTTATCAACATCCGCGCACGAGGTTTGCATCAATCTAAAATACCTGAAGAACAACATTTGATGACCTCACCATTCATATATTTTGCTAAATCCTATATACGATATACACAGAACATCCGTAAAACGAAGACTTTCAGGAGAGCTTTTGCCGCATTACAATTACTTGAAGCTGCACTAATCGAAATTAATGGAAATGCAGATGTAACACAAATCAGCGGAAAACATCTAGACCGAGCTGTCGAATTGATGATTTTTGAAGAATTCAAAGACCGCCAAGGAATTGGAAATGCACTCCAAAACATAGCCAAGAATCTAGCCACTTGGAATATTAGTACATCCAACCTTAAACACTGGAAACATCCATTTTTAGGGAAGGACTCCAATGCTAGCGTATTAAAAAACTCCCCTGACGCTGCGATTAAAAAACTTCCTTCAGATGACACGCTACTTGCAATAGCCGAGATATTTTCCAACGGGTACACAAGTGTTCAAGATGATGAAGACATTTTTATCACTTGCGTGACATGTCTTTTGTTATGTGCACCAATGCGCATTAATGAAATGCTATTTTTCAGAACAAATCCACTAAAAGAAGAAACCGATAGTAATGGGAAAAGCCAACTATACATATCCTATTGGGTTCCTAAAAATGGCCGTTATGTTAACAAAGAAATTCCCGAAGTAATGGCTCCCCTAGCGAAGGAAGCTGTGAGGCGACTTCAGAAAATCACAGAAAGCTCTCGTTTATTAGCACGACACATTGAAACTAAGCCAGACATTTTTTACCGACACTCACAGTGTCCTAATGTGTCGGATGATCAGATACTAACTCAAGAAGAGCTAACTCAGGCGCTTGGATTCGCAAGCACAAAAAATGTCGAGAGTTTTATCTATCGCTGTACGGGGAAATATAAATGCAAAGGCTGGACGCTCAATTCAATATGGGCGCTCATAAAAAATGAAAATAAAAAACTAAACCCATTCTTTCCTTATCAGGTTGATCCTACAGATTCATCAAGCGGATCACCATTGCGAATGTCAGAGTCGCTAATGTGCTTCAGATATCAACAACTGTCCACTAGAAATCAGACAAATTCTGTACTGCTCGCGCCAATGAACTACGATTATTATGCTAAACGCCTTGAATCAAGAGATATGGAGCGTGGTAATAAGATAGTGAACATGAGTATTTTATTAAAACATGGTTACGAAGGGCTAGAGCTGCGTTCGCATCAACTTAGACATTTTTTGAACACTGTAGCTGATGAAGCAGGAGTTGGGATTGAAGCCATTACTCGCTGGTCAACCAGAGCATCTCAAGCTCAAAGCAGAGTATATATGCACGGTGATCCAGATCGAAAAGCCCAAAAGATAGCAGCTCAAACTGGCATGACACCAAGCCAAAAAACATCAATGCCTATAACCCAGGACGAGTATCGCATCATGGATTTTGGGCCAATCATCACCACTCGTTATGGTGTTTGTACACATGACTATACATTAACGCCCTGTAACAAACATGCTGATTGTCTAAACTGCTCTGAATTACTAATATGCAAGGGTCACCGCAGATCTCTTGAGGCAATAACTGAAGAACGTAATCATATTAAAGAAAATCTTGATGCGGCTCAGGCTGCAATAGATGCAGGTCGTAGAGTAGCCAGTCGTTGGCAACAAGTACATTTACAAACACTTGAACGGCTAAACAAGCTAATTGAGATTATGACAGACGAAAATATTGCTGATGGTAGCCCAATAAAAATTCAAGGTACTGACTTTAGTCATCAGATGCGTATTTTAAATAACACAGAAACAAAATCATTAGAAAAAAATGTTGATGTTATCGACTTCGGATACAGTGATGATCTTGCCGCTTGCTTACGGCTACTTTCGGAGGAAAATTAATGCCTAGTCCAATTACTGACAAGCATCTTCAACACATTGCAGCCCTTATCAGAAACTGGCCAGCAAATGAGTCCATCACTTGGGATGCAATATGTGATGCATCTGAGATGATTATTGGCTATAAGCCGACACGCCAGGCATTATCCAAGAAACCGATACTAACAAATGCCTATAAAACGAAGAAAGCTGAGCTGAAAAAAAAACGGCTAGCTTTAGCTGATGTTTCAATTCCCAAGAGTATGCCCGCAGCTGTCGAACTGATTGCCAAGTTGAGACAAGAAAACTTACAACTAAAACAAGAGTTGTCGAGAATGGCAGAAACTGCACAGCGCTTTATCCATAATGCGAGCCTCCATAACTTAACCCCTTCAACACTGATGAGAGCATTGCCAAAACAAAACAGAAAAGAATAACAAGCATTTATATAAATTATATGTTCCTCACATCTGGCTTCTTATTAATTCCTTAAACCTAAATAGAAGCCAGATTAAAAGCATCACAAATTCTTGAGTTGACAACTCAATTAGATGCTTTATAGAAATTCACGTCTTATTTCCTTCTTCTCCTGTTCATTCAAACTAACCAAGTTATGAGAAAACTCATTAAAAAACAGCACAGGCTTAAATAAATATTGTGTTGAGTCAAGAAATTCATGATTCACTCGCATCGAGAGATACTCAAGTTTATCAACGAACCTATTGTAAACCCAGCCACTTCTATGGCCTTTATTCCTGGCAGCCTCTGCAAGAACCTCTATCTCTCGCGTCAAGAATGAGTTAACCAGCTCAGCCTGGGCAGGAACATTTGCACACAATGTTTTAAATGAATCAACCCACCACCGCTTAAATGGAATAGAGGAAAATGCACAACTACCGCCAAGCCAGGGTGACCGATACCCAATATCTAATCTACGAGTCGCCTCGTTTGAAGACAAAGGGAAAAATTTTTCAATACTATCGAGTCGTGAGCTGAGCTTGAAGCCGGCTGTCCCCTCTGCCTCATATACCTCACCAGTGTTGTAGCTGCCGATATGGTGGTATAGAACCGTACCAAAGGGGGCACTGCGTTGGTCTTCTACTAACTGGTATAAAGCAAAAGACCTACAATCTCCCAGATCCCACTCAACCTTTAAATCTTCACACAGGCTAGCATTGGTAGAAAACGTACTATTGAATTCATTTATGATTTCGGAATACGTATCCATATGTGCCCCTACCTTAACTTACGTAATTAGTTATCATAAGCCTGCCTTGACCTTGATGGTAACCTTGCACTGGTCATCCTTAATCCCATAACCAGTACATCCCCAAAAGTCACCATACTGACCATTACGGATTTTCATCGGTCGTCCGCACTCAGGGCATATTTTAATTTTGCAACCACAAAGAGAATTATTGCAAACACTCTCATTCCTTGTATCAATTGATGGTGAGTAGCATTTTTCACACACTCTAGCCTTTCCTACAGGACAGCCAAAACCTGTGCTACAAGCATAGAAATCACTATACGGCCCCTTGACCAACCTTAGATAGCCATCTGTACAGTATGGGCACTTGAACCTTTTTTTTGATTCCTCACTGAATGCTTTTGAAACAACATTTATCTTGTATTTTGGCGAGAGTAATTCCGTCACAAAATCGGATGGTGCTGTAGGATTGGCAATAATATATACTTTCTTCCTTGCTCGGGTAATGCCCACATACAGGAGACGCCTTTCCTCAGAATGAGGATATGGGTCTAGAGATGGCAGCAGGGCTTCAACTATAAGGTTGTCTTTATTTTCATTAGGGAATCCCATCTTTCCTTGAAAGAAGCCGATTAAAATTACATAGTCTGCCTCTAACCCCTTAGCTTTATGGAAGCTCCAGAAGTTAACATTGCGCAAACTATTAGTCTGTTTTAATGCACTCTTAGCCTCATTTAAAAGATAGTTATAACGAGCAATGACGGCGATACTTCCAGTCGCATCATTCTCTCTAATCTTTTGAACAACCTCAGCGACTCTTTTATTCAAACCGCCTTTTTCTGGGGATTTGTCATCAAGCAGATAAATCTGTGAATCCTCAACTACAGTATGCGTTTCTATATACTTTTTATACTGTTCAGGATTTTCCATAATGAACTGACCAGCAGTATCGGCAATGCTATTGTTATAGCGGAAGGTCTTTTGTAGTTTAGTAAGCGTGTAGCTACCAACGATTTCACCAAAGCGAGTTGTTAGCTCTAACTTTCCACCATTAAATCGATAAATTGACTGCCAATCATCACCAACGACAGTTAGTGATGGCTGTGGCCCATTATTAATGATGGTCTGAATGAACTCCATTCGAGCTGTTGATATATCCTGGAACTCATCAACCAGTATGTATCGCCATTCAGGAATATATTTTCCAGCATTCACCTCCTGAATCGCTCTGATTATCATGTCATCAAAGTCAATTGCATTCTGTTCTCTGAGCTCACTGATATATGCATGATGAAGCAAATCCAAAATTTCTGAGAGCTTCTTGGAATGATGCACACCAGTAGCATCGAACCGACTCTGTATGGACTCTTTCGTGAGGCGTTCAACTCGAATTGATTGGAGGGCTTTTGTCAAAAGTTCACCCCAGCCTGTGATATGACCCATATCACGCAGCTTGCTGAACAATTCATCAGGAGATAATGGATTAAGAATGACACCATTATCTAACAGCTTTTTCTTGAGGTTTTCCAGTAAAACACTCTCTATCCATTCATAATGGAATGTCTCAATTAAAACAGTTTCACATTCATTATGAAGCATTCTTTTATTATTAATGGACTGATTATAAGAAACACGATCTATATCTGGCCTGGTTCTTCCATGACGGTCTATACCAAAATGCTCAATATAAAGTTCAGGTTCTATGATTTTAAAGTCTGGGCGATAGTCAAAACCAATATCAATACGCCGTTTGGTCACATATGGAGACTCATACTTATACTCAACACCATTCTCATAGAGGAAATTTGCTATAAGGAGTTCCTGATAGCCCTTAACGAGATCACTATTGAGGGTTCTAAATTCGTTGTCCCTGATATACGCTTCATATTCTGATTTTGACTTAAAATCAAAAGGGTTAACGGGTTCTGGGAACAAATTTATAAAGTCATAAATTCTATCGATATCCGATGACAAATATTCTTCAAGCCATGAGGTGACCCATACTTTTAGCTTTACGTCATCATCAGTAAAAACAGATATGTTGGTATCAACATTTGAATTACGTAGAATCATTCTGCCTAATGCATGGAAAGTAGCTATGTGTGGAGCTGATTCTAGCTCGATATTAGACGTCTTAGCTTTATCTGCAAGGCGTTCACGTAGTTCTTTAGCGGCGGTATTGTTATACGCAAGAACCAATATTTCCGATGGCTTTGCTAATTCTCGGTCGATTAGATCAAGAGTTTTAGCAACCATGACTGATGTTTTCCCCGTGCCAGCAGCGGCAAGCACCATATTCCTATCATTGGAGCGTAATACTCCCAAACGCTGCTCATTAGTTAATGGATTTGATTCGACAACATCAAAGAATCCTTTTCTTTTTATAAGTTGTAGTTTTTCGTGTCGATCTCGTAGAGATTCAATGTTAATAGGGTGATGTGAAATAACATTTTTAACCTTCGTTATCAGATCAGGTTTTAAATACCTTTCCCATTGCTCGTTCTGAGCCTGATAGTCGAAGCTCAATGATGCACATATCTGGGTAAGGTGGCTTACCCAAGAGTCCCTTGGGTACTCGTCAAAAGCAAGACGATTAAACTCGGTAACTTTCTGCTCTATTGTTGTTGTAATATGTTTTGCTATTAAAATATTTAGCGACTCAACGAAGCTATCTGAATCAGCACATCTAATAAATTTATGTTTTTTAGTCTTACTTCCAATCTTGTAGGTAAGTATCCCGCCTAGAAATTTTCGTTCAAAAGTTGCAAAACTCCTGAAATCGGATGCAGAGTCATTTTCTAATATATTATCTTTTTTTGAGGATACTAAATTATCTCCCTGCACAACAATAGTATCTGAGCCGAGGATTTTTCCAATGAAATTAAATGATAGCTTGGCTATGGAATCATTCATTAACAACTCTCTAATTAATGCGTCTTGCGACTTATTTCATAGCCCACAAGTTGTGGTGCCAAATGAGTGATATCGTAACAGATTACATGAGTGGTTTGGTCACAAACCTGTGAGCAGAGAAAACTAGATGAGAGGGCGATCACACTGAGCTACATCTAAGTTGTGCTTTGGGTACGTAAAACCAACTGACAGCACACTAGGTGTTATGTGACATAGCATACAAGTCTCATGGGGCTGGCAACAATGTATCGCTCCATACAGCCACGTTGGCGACAAGCGGGAGAGTACGGTCAGCATCATCGTTGAAGATACTACGATTCCAGAGAGAGCTAACTGATAAAGCCAATAGAAAAGATCTTGATGAGTCCTCTTCGTTCATGGCATGATAATGTCATGGGTACTTCTGCACCCAGTTAGCCGACCTAGGCGAAGGTGTGTGACCAGCAGAGTGAAAGAAAATTCAATTAACCCTATTCTTCTATAGGGCGTATGTCGGCTAGCGCATCTAAATTGATGAAGGACAGGCGTATCATGAAACACCAAAACGATCACATCAAATTCCCTTCTGGTAATACCGTCGAATTTTGCCGTAAAAAAGCCAAAAAACTCGTCAAGGAAAAGGGAATAAAGCTAGCCCAAGCGTTAGACATCATTGCTGAACTCAATGGGATTTCTGGTGGGTGGCACAATGCCATGCAGCAGCTTAATAATAAGCCTCAGCCCTCTGCGGTAATATCAGCTAAACTACCTGAGAAATTGGAAAAACTGTTTGAGAAGATTGATGTAGCAATGCCTAATCTGCCTGATCATGTTGAGCAGCTGATTAGAAGTGCTGCAATGCCTAAGCTGCCTGATAATATTGAACAGCTGATTAGATATGCTGCAATACCTCAGCTGCCTGAAAATATTGAGCAGCTGATTAGAGATGCTGCAATACCTCAGCAGCCTGAAAATATTGAGCAGCTGATTAGAGATGCGGCAATTCCTAAGTTACCTGACCATGTTGAGCAGCTGATTAGAGGTGCAGCGATGCCTAAGCTACCTGATCATGTTGAGCAGCTGATTAGAAGTGCAGCGATGCCTAAGCTGCCTGATAATATTGAGCAGCTGATTAGAGAT
>NZ_JAPCIS010000020.1:0-3833 GCF_027707425.1 Aeromonas sp. QDB63 | reverse complement strand
ACCTGATCATGTTGAGCAGCTGATTAGAAGTGCAGCGATGCCTAAGCTGCCTGATAATATTGAGCAGCTGATTAGAGATGCGTCAATGCCTAAGCTGCCTGATCATGTTGAGCAGCTGATTAGAAGTGCAGCGATGCCTAAGCTGCCTGATAATATTGAGCAGCTGATTAGAGATGCGGCAATGCCTAAGCTGCCTGATCATGTTGAGCAGCTGATTAGAGGTGCAGCGATGCCTAAGCTGCCTGATAATATTGAGCAGCTGATTAGAGATGCGGCAATGCCTAAGCTGCCTGATCATGTTGAGCAGCTGATTAGAAGTGCAGCGATGCCTAAGCTGCCTGATCATGTTGAGCAGCTGATTAGAGATGCGGCAATGCCTAAGCTGCCTGATCATGTTGAGCAGCTGATTAGAGGTGCAGTGATGCCTAAGCTGCCTGATCATGTTGAGCAGCTGATTAGAGGTGCAGCGATACCTAAGCTGCCTGGTCATGTTGAGCAGCTGCTTAAAACTGTTGATGCACTTGTTCCACGTGAACTAAGGGAGTATCAAAAGACACTAAAGCAGTTCGAGGATGTAGTTAACAAGCAGTTCTCTGACTTGAGGGAATAAGACTTCATGTAATAGAGAGACTGTACAGCTCTAGTTATCATCAGACACCGGCCATCAAACCGGTGTCTTGTTTACGGTACTTTAGTACACAATTCTTCGATATCAATTTCAAACCCTTCTTGAACATGCTGTTGGGGGTCTGCCCCTCCATCACCCTTCTCTGATTGCCAGCCCATTCTTGTGCTCCCATTAAAGGGCCATGATTTGGCTTGGCGAGGGCGCGATCGGGCTCTTTTTTAACCAAGAAAATTTTAGAGCCAACCATTGGCTCCATAGGTCTGATAATTGTGGCTGATTTCGTAGAACTGCTGGCTGCTATGGCCGATGAAATTGAAGGCTTTGCTGACGTTATTGAGCTCTTTGGTGGGGTCTAGCTGGCTGAGTCTACGACATGCGACTTCCTCGCTGGGGTGACATATGGCTTCATTATCCGTTTTGAAGACGGATGATTACTCCCTTTTGTAGGCTGTTGTCAGGTGAATACTATCTTGTAATGACCCAGCCGTTCCTGCACAACTAAGCGGCTTCGGCATAGGCCTGCGCCGGTGTTTTCATCTTTAGCGCCTGGTGAGGACGCTTCTGGTTGTAAAACTGGATCCAGTCGCCAATCACCCGACTGGCATGCTGCAAGGTCTCGAACCTCTGCCGATGGGCACACTGCTCCTTGAGCGTTCTGATCACCCGCTCGACCATGCCGTTTTGTTCCGGCGTGTACGGCGTGATGAACTCCTGCTGCAACCCATAGCTCTTCACCAGTGCTGTGTAGTTGCGGCTGGTAAACACCAACCCATTGTCGCTACGTAACAAAAACGGCGATGCAACTCGTCCCAAGCTGCCGAAGCGAGCAATTAAGGCTTGCTCCAGCGCTGCCTCGGCCGTTTTCGATTTACCACTGCGCGAGAGATGCCATCCCAGTAGTTCACGGGTATGGCAATCAATCACCAGCGCCAAGGAACACCAGCCATCGCGACCAGCCCAGATCCGGCATAGGTCCGTCGCCCAGCGTTGGTTGGGCGCTGAGGCCACCGAAGGCAGGGCCTGGATCCGGGGGCGAAACCCAACCGGACGCTTGCGAACTTGCCAGCCCTTGAGCTGGAAGATGCGCTGTACCGTGTTCTTGTTGAACCCCAACAGGGCTGCAACCGTCCGGTAACCGAACGATGGGTTCTCCTCAATCATGTTTTTGATCGGGGTGACCAGATGCTCCTGAAGCTTGGGCGCGGCCTTGACGCTGCGGTAGTACCAACTACGACGCGGCAGGCCAAACCAGCGGCAGAGCTTGCTGACGGAGACATCAATACCTTCTGCGCGTAATCCCTGCTGAACATCGGCGACTATCTGTCGTCCTCGCCCAGCAGGGAGGCCAGCTTTTTTCTGGCGCGTAACTCCAGCATGGCCTCGCCATAAGCTTCCTGGAGTTCCTTGAGCTGCTTCTCGTACTGCTCGCGAATATCCAGTGGCTTGGCCCGTAAGGCGTTTTCCATGCCCCGTTTGGCGTCATCTACCCATTCTTCAATCTCGGAGGGCGGCAAATCAAAGGCTCGAGCCGCTTCGGCGACGGTGGTCTTGCCCTGAATGATTTCCATGACCAAGGCGGACTTGCGCTTGGCCGTCCAACGTTTGATTTCTTCGTCCATCGTGATGCTCATGTCTGTGATCTCCACTCATTATGACCTGAGCAGGATTTCAGTGGGTCATTACAATCTCCAAACAAAAAAGAGAAAAACCCTGACCAGAGAGCATGCCAGGGCTTGGATTAAAATTTTTATATGACAATGTTTTTTAAATAAAAATCTGTTCTTAGTGTTTAGATTTTTCTTTTCTTAAAAACGCATAAACGGTGAAGGCCCATGCAACTGGAGAAAACAACACACAGAGAATGAAGTTAGCAAAAGCTATCTTTTTTTCTTTCTTATAGATAAGCAATATAATGCTGGTTATCAATCCAATCAGCGTAGCAACTGCAAAGTAAATGTTATTGTTAATATCCATCTCTTCACCTCATCCAAAATAGCATTTATACACTTTGCCCTCAAATCCACATTTGAGTGGAGAAGATGAACCGCCTGGGCCGATGTTGCTTCCCCCTCCAAACGAAACGGGAACATTAAGTCTATCCAATGCTTTAATGAACTCTTGGAACGTACCTGGATCACCAGAGAATTTATATTCGTTGTTAAGATACGTTTTATCTAGAGGTAATTTATTACCATCCTTGTCACGTGAATCAGTTAGATCGAAGGTTAACTCACCGATATGATTAAGACCGGATATTCGGAAGTTTGCAATTGTACCGTCGGAGAACTTAACTGTTGCGTTCAAACGCACGCCATGTAATTTCCCTGCTATATTTATAATTAGCGACAAATAATCAACAGCATTCTGTCCATAGCTGGACGTTGTGAAGTAATATTGTGAAACCTGGCTCTCCAAATATGGTCTTGCAACGAGGGAATATGCACTTGGAGCAATTTCAGCAGGTATTGAAATCGATGTGTCAATGAATTTTTGATAGTCATTCTTTAACCGTTTCTGTACTACCATGTTAGACGCCATTGGTGCGTCAAGTGGAATGGCATCATATGCAAGAGAGTAAATTGGATCACCAATCTTATTGTATCTCACACTTTGGTAAACTGAATATTTCTTTGCAACACTTGTTTCAAAGTTAATAACATAAACCGTGTGAGAACCATTAAAATTACCAACTTCTTTTTTTGCAGCAGCAAGAAAGTTTCCATCAGTCGCACATGTATTACAGACTGTTCGAAACTCTAAGGCATTTGCGCTCGTTGATGCTATTAGCATAGCCACTACTAACAACCACTTTTTCATTTATATTTCCTTATTTTATTTGCTTCCATGGTTTCAATCGGAAAATAAACTACAATCAAGAATCGGGAAACGCAATAACAAGGATATAATTGGGGGTAAAATTTCATGAAGAACAAATAGCATGTAATAAAATACTCTCAAAGAGCCATTAATTAGTGATTGATATTGGGGTGCCCTCCTCTTAAAGCACCACAACTGGCTCTAACTAACCTTCTTAGCCTACTCAACCTCATCTCGTACATAGCAGCGTTGGCAAGCGTTATTTCCCAAATCAGCCAGCAAATCATGACTGTACAGATCTAGTTATCACCTGGATTTGACCCCATAGGTCCAGACACTTTTTCCCGCTTAGGGTTGTGATACCCGACTGCGCAGAAATTCCCGTGGT
>NZ_JAPCIS010000019.1:0-72866 GCF_027707425.1 Aeromonas sp. QDB63 | reverse complement strand
AGATCGGCTCAAACTGAAAAAATGAAATGACTGAGTCAGCCGAGAAGAATTTCCCCGCTTATTCGCACCTTCCTTAGGTGACCAATACGGCGATCGCCAGGGGACAAGGATCCGTCCATGACAAACGCAAGTCTCAGTCGCAGACCCTTTTACGTATACATTGCCACCCTTTTCATCCTGCTCTTCTCCTTGCTGGGGGGCGCCCTCATCGTGCTGCAGTTCCAGCAGGGCATGCAGCAGGGGCTGGAGCACGAACGTCAGAGCTTCCAGCAATACCGGGAGCAGCTTGCCCTCGCCATCAAGCTGAACCAGCGACCGGCCCGCATGTCCCTGAATCTGCTGCGCAGCGGCCAGCTGTCCGCCATGACAGGGCTGGAGACGCGGCTAGCCTTCCTGCCCCAGCTGGCAGAAGTACTGGCCAACAGCACCAGTTACGGCGCCATCTATGCCGGTTACGAGGACGGCGATTTCTTTCTGGTACGCAAGCTGACCGAACGGGCGAGAGGGGCGTTGGAGGCGCCTCCGCCCGAGAGCCGCCTGCTGGTCCAGAGCCTGCATCAGGGACAGGGAGAGTTCCTCTATTTCGACCAGCGGCTGCGGCTGCTGGAGCGGCGCCCCATGCCGGATTACCGTTTCGATCCACGAGATCGGGGCTGGTACAAGGAGGCGCGCTGGAGCACGGGCATCATAGTGACCCACCCCTACCTCTTATTCACTACCCGGGAGCCAGGCATGACACTGGCGGTGGAGAGCGACGATCGCCGGGCGGTGATCGGGCTCGATGCGGGCGTGGAGGGACTCTCTTCCCTCATCGGCGAGTTGCCCCTGCCCGGTCACAGCCAGCTGGTGCTGTTTGACGAGGTCGGGACCCTGCTGGCCACGGATCCCGAGCGCCTTCCAAGCTTCGAGCAACTGAGCCGCCTGCCCATGCTGTCGGCCCTCAATCACCCCATTCTCACCAGGCTGCAACAGGAGATGGCTGCGCGGCCTGCCCTGCTGCATCACCCCGCCGAGCTGACCCTGGCCACGGTTCAGGGTCAGGAGTGGCTGGTCAACCTCTCCTCCCTCGGGGAAGAGTCCCCGTTTTATCTCGCCCTCCTGGTGCCCACCGAGGTGCTCACCGCCCCGGCGCGCCAGGATGCCCTGCACAATCTCGCCTGGGCCCTTGCCGGTCTGCTGCTCCTGCTGCCCGTCATCTGGCTGGCTGCCCGGCGCACTGCCGCCCCCTTGCTGGTATTGACCGGGGAGGCTGAGCGGATCCAGCACTTCGACTTTGGCGACAGCCCGGGGCCAGATTCGGCGATCCGCGAAATTGACGATCTCGCCCGCGCCATGTCCAGCATGCGCCTGACCCTCGGCAATTTCATGAACATGGGCCGGGCGCTGGCGGCAGAGCATCGCTTCGATTCGTTGCTCAGCCGCATCCTGCACGAGACGGTGGCGGCTGCCCAGGCCGAGGGCGGCTGCCTCTTCCTGGCCCAGGAGAGCGAGATGCAGGCCGTTCACGCCATCTGGCAGGGGCAGCCGCTGGCGTGCGAACAGGTACAGTGGCAGGCGGCGCTGCTCGGCGGCCTCTACCACACGGAGCGCCTCTGCCTGCCCCTCGACGAGGCACAGTGGGCCCGCTACCTCACCGACTGGGGCCCCTTCCCTGGTTCCTGCCAACTGCTGGTCGAGCCCCTTCACAACCACCGTCAGGAGCTGATCGGCTGCCTGCTGCTGATCCTGCCAGACTGCTCGGCCCGCGAACTGGCCTCGCGCATCAGCCTCATCGAGGCGCTGGCGGGCACTTCCTCCTCCGCCATCGAAAACCAGCGCCTGCTGGAGGAGCAGAAGCAACTGCTGGAAGCCTTCATCGAGCTCATCGCCGGTGCCATCGATGCCAAGAGCCCATACACCGGCGGCCACTGCCAGCGGGTGCCGGAACTGGCCAGGATGCTGACCCAGGCTGCCTGCTCACAGCAGACGGGGCCCTTTGCCGATTTCCGGCTCAACGAAGAGGAGTGGGAGGCCATCCATATCGCGAGCTGGCTGCACGACTGCGGCAAGGTCACCACCCCGGAGTTCGTGGTGGACAAGGCGACCAAGCTCGAGACCATCTACGACAGGATCCACGAGATCCGCACCCGCTTCGAGGTGCTCAAGCGGGATGCCCATATCGACGCGCTGGCGGCCCGGCTGCCGGCCTCGGAGCGGCAGGCGGCCGAGGAGGAGGCCGGCCCGCGCTGGCACGCCCTGGACGAGGAGTTCGCCTTCGTCGCCGAATGCAATCTGGGTGGGGAGTGGATGGCACCGGAGAAGCTGGAGCGACTCGCGACCATCGCCAACCGCACCTGGCTGCGCACCCTGGACGATCGCCTCGGCATCAGTCAGGAGGAGCTCAGGCGTCACCCCGGCCCCTCCCCCCTGCCCTGCCGCGAGACGCTGCTCGCCGACAAGCCGGTTCACCTGATCCCCCGCCCCGCCCAGGACAACCTCGCCCGCCACAACCCCTGGGGCTTCAAGGTGCGGGTGCCCGCCCACCTCTACAACAGGGGCGAGCACTACAACCTCGCCATCGGCCGAGGCACGCTCACCGAGGAGGAGCGCTACAAGATCAACGAGCACATCATCCAGACCATCCGCATGCTGGAGCGGCTCCCCTTCCCCCAGCACCTTCGCAAGGTGCCGGAGATAGCGGGAGGCCATCACGAGCGGATGGATGGCACCGGTTATCCGCGCCAGTTGCAGGGGGGGCAGATGAGCATCCCCGCCCGCATCATGGCCATCGCCGACATCTTCGAGGCGCTGACCGCGAGCGACCGCCCCTACAAGTCGGGCAAGACGGTCTCCCAGTCCCTGGCCATCATGCAGAAGATGGTGCAGGAGCATCACATAGACCCGGCCCTGTTTGCCCTCTTCATCGAGAGCGGCATCTGGCGGGACTATGCAAAGCGCTTCCTCGCCCCCCAGCAGCTGGACGAGGCGGCCTGTCAGGCCCTGCTGGCGGAGGCGCACTGAGCCGCCCCTGCCCGCATAAACCCATAAAAAAACGGTCAACCCAGGTTGACCGTTTTTCGCGTGGGGCCGCCTCTTAGAACAGCAGGTGGGCGACGCCGGCGATCACCGGCAGGGTGATCAGGGTGCGCAGCAAGAAGATGACGAACAGCTCCCACAGCTTGACCGGGATCTTGCTGCCCAGCAGCAGGGCTCCCACTTCCGACATATAGATAAGCTGGGTGACCGACATGGCGGCGATCACGAAGCGGGTGATGTCGCTCTCTATGGTGGACGCCAGCACCGCCGGGATGAACATGTCGGCGAAGCCCACCATGATGGTCTTGGACGCGGCTTCTGCCTCCGGCAGTTGCAGCAGCTCCAGCAAGGGAACAAAGGGCGCCCCCAGCCAGTTGAAGATGGGGGTATGCTCCGCCAGCATCAGGGCACAGGTGCCGATCGCCATCACCACAGGCAGCACGCCGAACACCATGTCCAGGGCATTCTTCATCCCTTCCCGCGCCACGGCGCCCATGTCGGTCATGCTGTCGGCCTTGGCCAGGGCGCGCTGATAGCCATAGCTCAGCACGCTGTGCTGGTGGGGGATCGCCTCCTGCTTGCGGCACAGGGGAGTACCGTCGCTGTAGACATCCTTCTTCCAGGAGAGCGGCGGCAGGCGCGGTACCACGATGGCGGCCACCACACCGGCCAGGCAGACGGTCAGGTAGAAGGGGACGAACATGTGCTCCAGCTTCACCTGGGAGATCACCACCAGACAGAAGGTGATGGAGACGGCGGAGAAGGTGGTACCGATGACGGCCGCTTCCCGCTGGGTGTAAAACTTGCCTTCATACTGCTTGCTGGTCAGCAGGATCCCGACGCTGCCATCACCGAGCCAGGAGGCGAAGCAGTCCACCGCAGAACGACCCGGCAGACGGAACACCGGACGCATGATGCGGGTCATCATGGTACCGACAAACTCCAGCAGACCAAAATCCAGCAGCAAGGGCAGCAGCAGGCCCGCAAAGATGAAGACGGAGAACAGTACCGGCAGCAGATCGTGCAGCACCAGGCCGCCGGTCGCCCCTGAGCGCAGTACCTCGGGACCGGCTTCAAAGAAGGTCAACAGCACGAAGACCCCGCCCAGCACCCGCACGCACGCCCAGAAGGGGGAGACGTTGAACAGGCTGTTGAGGAAGGGCCGTTTTACCAGGATCGCCGGTTTGAACAGCCAAGCGATCAGGGTCATCAGCATGGTGGTGGTGATGATGGCGCTGACCATGGCCACCAGATGATCGGCAAACACCGTTTGAACCAGCTTCGCCAACACGGCGACGGGAATGGTGACATTGCCGTCATAGATGACCGGGGTCATGAACAGCAGGATCCCGATCAGTGACGGGATCAAAAACATCAGCACGTTGCGGCGAGTACGGATTGCCGGTGCTTCCAGGGTCTTTTCCAACATATAAACAGCCTTAAATGTGACTTTTCCTTCAGCCGGGCCGCCTGCATACTCATGCCATCGCCCGGAAAACGGGCGCAAGAATAACCCAAAAAACTGCACAAACAAGCCGTTAATTGATCATTTCAAGCATAAATATTTTATCAGGCGAACCATCCATAAGAACAAACCAAAACAGTCATGCATATCGATTCAATTTGAATGGTTAGCATAATGTTTCATACAGGTTACATTCAGGTGCGCAGTATAATCCGCAGCCACTGTCAGGCAATAAGAGACATGAAAAATATATCTATAGGGTGATCCCGTCGATCCTCCCATAAAAAAACCGGAGCCTGTCTGGCTCCGGTCTTGTCACGAACATGATGCTCAATCGCGAACGTAAATGACTTCGACGCCGTCGTCGTCCTCATCGTCCCAGTCGTCATCGTCCAAGCCATCATCGAAGGCCTTGGACGCCGCCAGGGCATCGGCTTCCGCCTTGGCAAGCTGGTTCTTGTGATAGTCATCCCACTTGAACTCCACCTTCTCGATGGCGTCTTTGGCATCTTCCGCCAGCTGACGAGGCATGGTATCCAGCAGATCCAGGATGTCGTAGCACACCTTCTTGGTGCCTTCCTTGCTGATGGCGGTGATGGCGTAGACCGGACCTTCGTGGTTGAGGGCTGCCTTGACTCTGTCCATCACTTCCTGAGCCTCTTCTTCCAGGATCAGGTCCATCTTGTTGAACACCAGCCAGCGCGGCTTGCCCGCAAGCTCGGGGCTGTATTTTTCCAGCTCCCGGACGATGGTCACGGCGTTCTCGGCAGGATCGGAGCCATCCACCGGGCAGATATCCACCAGGTGGATCAGGACGCGGCAACGCTCCAGGTGCTTGAGGAAGCGGATCCCCAGGCCTGCCCCCTCGGCAGCCCCTTCGATGAGGCCGGGAATGTCAGCAATGACGAAGGAGCGGGAGTTCTCGCCACGCACCACGCCCAGGTTCGGTACCAGGGTGGTGAAGGGGTAGTCTGCCACTTTCGGACGGGCCGCAGAAACGGCGCGAATGAAGGTGGACTTGCCTGCGTTGGGCAGACCCAGCATGCCGACATCCGCCAGCAGCAGCAGCTCCAGCCTCAGGGTACGCACTTCACCCGGGGTGCCGTTGCTCTTCTGGCGCGGCGCCCGGTTGACCGAGCTCTTGAAGCGGGTGTTGCCAAGGCCGTGGAAGCCGCCCTTGGCAACCAGCAGCTTCTGATCGTGACTGGTCAAATCCCCCAGCAGTTCACCGGTGTCTTCATCGGTGGCACGGGTACCGACCGGCACGCGCAGGATCTTGTCCTTGCCGCGACGACCGGTACAGTTGGCACTCTGGCCGTTCTCGCCACGCTCGGCGGCGTGGAAGCGCTCGAAACGGTAGTCGATCAGGGTGTTCAGGTTTTCATCGGCCACCAGATACACGTCGCCACCATCACCGCCGTCACCGCCGTCCGGGCCGCCGTTCGGGATGTACTTCTCGCGGCGGAAGCTCACACAACCGTTACCACCGTCACCGGCATCGACTCGAATCTGGACTTCATCAACAAACTTCATAGGTAACCGTCACCTTAATTCGAAAAACCGATACGCAATTATAGTGATACGGGCCCCTTCGGGCGAGGCGCATCTGGCCGATGAGGGCTGTCTGCGCCGGCTCATCCGCGTGCCGTTTTTTCGTCAAACTCATCAGAAAAACAAAAGCCCCGCCAGGTTGGCGGGGCTTCGGATCCTTGCGGTCCGTAATTACTCAGCAACGATGCTGACGTACTTACGATTCTGCGGACCTTTAACTTCGAACTGCACTTTACCGTTCGCGGTAGCGAACAGAGTGTGGTCCTTGCCCAGACCAACGTTCTCACCAGCGTGGAACTTGGTGCCGCGCTGACGAACGATGATGCTGCCAGCCAGAACTGTTTCGCCGCCGAAACGCTTCACGCCCAGGCGTTTAGCTTCAGAATCGCGACCGTTGCGGGATGAACCGCCAGCTTTTTTGTGTGCCATCTATCGGACTCCTCTAATTAAGCGCTGATGCCAGTGATTTTGACTTCAGTGAACCACTGACGGTGGCCCGCTTGCTTACGGTGGTGCTTACGACGACGGAACTTGACGATAGTCACTTTCTCGCCACGGCCGTGAGCCACAACTTCAGCCACAACCTTGCCACCTTCAACGAAAGGAGCACCTACTTTGAAAGTGTCGCCTGCAGCAACCATCAGCACTTCGTTGAAGTCGATGGTAGCGCCAGTCTCAACGTTCAGCTTTTCCAGACGAACGATTTGACCTTCGGCCACACGGTGTTGTTTTCCGCCGCTTTGGAATACCGCGTACATTTGATTAACTCCGTAAAGGCGTGTCTTTTGCTCAAGGCCAGACACGCACAAAAACCTATAACAATGGGCGGGCATTCTACGCAGAACGATTTGCCGAGGCAAGGCCAATTTAGCAAAAAGTTTATTTTGTGCGCATATCTGCCCCCGTGAATAAACGCCTAACTGTAACCCATTGTGAAATCGTGTAGAATCCCCGCCATTGCTAAAAACGCAGTAAATGCTGCCGTCACGTTACGAGACTTATGGACCAACAGACTATCCGTGCGCTCTGTGCCGCCGACATGACGGCGGTCAATGAACTGATCCTGGCGAGACTCCAGTCCGATGTCAGCCTGATCAACCAGCTGGGTTTCTATATTGTCAGTGCAGGCGGAAAACGGATGCGCCCCATGCTGACCGTGATGGCCGCACGCGCACTGGGCTATGAGGGTGAAGATCACCTGAAACTGGCCGCCATCATCGAATTCATTCACACCTCCACCCTGCTGCACGACGACGTGGTCGACGAATCCGACCTGCGCCGCGGCCGGGAAACCGCCAACGCCCTGTTTGGCAACGCCGCCAGTGTTCTGGTGGGTGACTACCTCTACAGCCGCTCCTTCCAGATGATGAGCGAACTCTCCAACCTGAAGGTGATGGAGATCCTCTCCGATGCCACCAATACCATCGCCGAAGGAGAAGTGCTGCAGCTGATGAACTGCAACGATCCGGATACCACGGAAGAGAGCTACATGACGGTCATCTACTGCAAGACCGCCAAGCTGTTTGAAGCCGCGACCCGACTCGCCGCCGTGCTGACCCATCAGCCCGAGCCCGTCGAGCAGGCCATGACCGACTACGGCAAGTACCTGGGTACCGCGTTCCAGATCATCGACGACGTGATGGACTACTGCTCCCAGAGCGAGGAGATGGGCAAGAACGTGGGTGACGATCTGGCCGAAGGCAAGCCGACCCTGCCGCTGTTGCGCGCCATGGAAGTGGGTACCCCGGAAGAGCGTCAACTGGTGCGCGATGCCATCGAGCACCGCAACGGGATGGATCACCTGGAGCGTATTCTGGGCATCCTGGATCGCACCGGAGCTCTCGAATACTCCCGCCAGCGAGCTCGGGAAGAGGCTGACAAGGCCATCGCCGCCCTCGCCATCCTGCCTGACTCCCGGCACAAGCAAGCGCTGGAGACCCTGGCCCACATGGCGGTGCAGCGCAGCGCCTGATGCCAGCCGGCGGACAATAAAAAAGAGGCCCTCTGGCCTCTTTTTTATTGTCCGAATTCCCCGTGCCACTGTCGTATCAACACAGGCTCTAACGGGCCAACGCCCACAAGATGACACCACCTGCCACCACCAGACAGCCGCCGATGCGGCGCAGCTGTTCCGGCGGCAACTCCCCGAGCAGGCGCAGCATCTGCTGCCATGCCCTGGGAGCGAGCAAGGGCCCCAATCCTTCGAAGAGCAGCAGCAACCCCAGCCCCATCAACATGGATGTCAGCATCACCTCTCCCTATCCCTGTTCCCCTGCCGGTCTGTGGCCGGCAAACAAAAGGGCCTGAATCATCAGGCCCTTGGGTCATATCAACACATGTTTACTGCTTGTTGCCGTGCGGCGACTTGAGGTAGCGGAAGAACTCGCTGTCCGGTTTCAGGACCATGAGGTCGTTGCCACCGGCGAAGCTCTTGCGATAGGCCTCCATGCTGCGCACGAAACTGAAGAACTCCGGGTCCTTCTTGTAGCTGTCGGCATAGATCCTGGCGGCTTCGGCATCCCCTTCACCACGCAGTTGACGGGCATTACTCTCGGCGTCGGCGATCATCACGGTCACCTTGCGGTCGATGTCGGCACGCAGGATCTCGGCCTGCTCGCGGCCCTGTGAACGGTGTTCACGGGCAACCGCGGTCCGCTCGGCACGCATCCGCTGATAGATGGAGCTGGAAACTTCCACCGGCAGGTTGATCTGCTTGATGCGCACATCCACCACCTTGATGCCGAGCTCGGAGGAGCGCGCCATCTTCATCAGGGCATCTTCCATCACGGTACTGCGCTCGCCGGAGACGATATCCTTGATGGTGCGGTTACCGATCTCGGAACGCAGGCCGTTGTTGATCTTGCGCTTGAGCAGGTCTTCAGCCTGGATCTTGTTGCCACCACCGGTCGCCAGGTAGTACTTGGAGAAGTCCTCGATCTTCCACTTCACGTAGGAGTCGATGATGAGGTCCTTCTTCTCGGACGTAACGAAGCGATCCGCCTGGCCTTCCAGAGTCTGGATGCGGGCATCCATCTTGCGTACCTGGTCGATGAGCGGCACCTTGAAGTGCAGGCCCGGCTCGTACAGGCGCGGCTCACCGGAGTCGACCCGTTTCACCTTGCCAAACTGCACCACGATCCCCTTCTGTCCTTCATCGACGATGAAGATGGAAGAGAAGCAGACCATGGCGGCCACAGCGATGACACCAATAGCTAGCTTTTTCATCTATCAGTTTCTCCCTGTGCTGAAACGATCACCGCCACGCAGCGGGGTCGGAGTGGAGTTGGCCCCTTCGTTGGACGGCTGCGCCGCCTCGACTGCCGGGGTGCCCGCAGGACGTGCCGGTTGCACGGCATTCGCCTTGCCAGAGAGCTTGTCGAGCGGCAGGTAGATCATGCTGTTGTTGCCGGCCGGCATGTCGACAACCACCTTGTTGGCCTGCTGATAGAGCTCTTCCATGGTTTCCAGGTAGATACGATCACGGGTCAGCTCGGGCGCGGCCTGATACTGGGGCAGCAGCTCGTTGAAGCGAGCGACTTCACCCTTGGCCTTCAACACGATCTGGGACTTGTAGGCTTCGGCCTCCTGCTCCAGACGTTTGACCTGGCCACGAGCCTTGGGCTCCACTTCACGGGCATAGGCTTCCGCTTCACGGATGAAACGCTGCTCATCTTCCTGGGCGGAGATGGCGTCATCAAACGCATCCTTCACCTCTTCCGGCGGACGCGCCGGCAGGAAGTTGACGTCCACGATCTGCAGACCCATCTGATAGGGCTCGATGATGCTGTCGATCACCTGCCAGGTTTCCTGACGCACCTTCTCACGACCCGTGGTCAGCACATCGTCCATCCTGGTGTGACCCACCACGTAGCGCAGGGCGCTGTCGGTGGCCTGGCTCAGGCTCTCGTCGGCGTTGGTCACGCTGAACAGGTACTGCTCGGGATCGACCACGCGATACTGCACGTCCATCTCGACCCGTACCACGTTCTCATCCTGGGTCAGCATGAAACCGGACGCCGGCAGGGAACGGACAGACTCCACGTCCACCGGGATCACCCGGTCGATGAAGGTCGGTTTCCAGCGCAGGCCGGGATCCACGTTGTGGGAGTATTCGCCAAAGCGCAGCACCACGCCTCGCTCGGCTTCGCGAATGGTGTAGAAGCCGCTGACGACCCACACCACCACGGCCACCACCAAGGCGATGGAGAGGCCGAACTTGCCGACGTCACCACCACCGGATTTGCCACCACCGAGCAGACCGCCAAAACGACGGCTCACCTTGCGAAGCATCTCGTCCAGATCAGGGGGGCCCTGATTCTTGCCGTTGTTCCCCCAGGGGTCACGGTCTTTGCCATTGTTACCAGGCTCATTCCAAGCCATCAGCGTCTCCATTAATACATGCGGATGGATATCATCTCTATCGGGCCACAGAGGGGCGATGAAGTCAGCAAACCATTTATGTTCATCGACTCATCAATGCCTGATAAAGCGTTGTAAACTCTCACCTTCTTGTTTCATGAGGCGGTTCCAGTCAGCCAGTTGCAGGCGAACTTCCAGCACAAAGTCCCCCTCCTCGCTGAAACCTTCCTGCTCGATACCTTTCAGCCGATAGAGCGCACTGCGCAGTCTGGCGGCGGAAGGGGGCAGTTGCAGGGTGTGATGCACCATGGAGCCGGCCAGCAGTTCGGTCAGTGCCTGGAACAGGTATTCACTGCCCTCGCCAGTCTGGGCCGACAACCAGACTCGCACCGGTCGTCCAGCCTCATCCCGTTCAAGACCAGCCGGACGATCCCCCAGCTTGTCGATCTTGTTGCAGATCATCAGCTGGGGACGGTCATCTGCCTCGATCTCGGCCAGCACACGCTGGACCGACTCGATATTCTCCTGCATCTGTTCATCGGCGCAGTCCACCACGTGCAGCAGCAGGTCCGCTTCGCGAGTCTCCTGCAGGGTCGCCTTGAAGGCCGCGACCAGATCATGGGGCAAGTGCCGAATAAATCCAACTGTATCCGCCAGGATCACATCACCCACATCCTGGATCACCAATTTACGCAGGGTGGGGTCCAGGGTTGCGAACAATTGGTCGGCAGCATACACGCTGGCATCTGTAAGTTGGTTGAACAAAGTGGATTTTCCGGCGTTGGTATACCCCACCAGAGAAACGGTCGGCACTTCGTTGCGGTTGCGGGCACGGCGCCCCTGCTCCCGCTGCTTGGCCACCTTGTCGAGGCGGCGCAAAATGGCCTTGATGCGCTCACGCAGCAGGCGTCGGTCGGTTTCAAGCTGGGTTTCACCCGGGCCGCGCAGACCGATCCCCCCCTTTTGTCGCTCAAGGTGGGTCCAGCCTCGCACCAGACGAGTGGAAAGATGGCGCAACTGGGCCAGTTCGACCTGCAACTTGCCTTCGTGAGTGCGGGCGCGCTGGGCGAAGATATCGAGGATAAGGCCTGTTCTGTCCACGACCCGGCACTGGAACAGACGCTCCAGGTTGCGCTCCTGGGCGGGGGTCAGGGCATGGTTGAAGATGACCACGTCGGCGTCCAGCATCTGGACCTGGGACGCGATCTCTTCCGCCTTGCCGCTGCCGACAAAAAATTTGGCGCTGGGTGCGCTGCGACTGGTGGTGATCACCCCCAGTGCATTGACCCCGGCCGAGCTCACCAGCATCTTGAGCTCGTCCAGATCCTCCCGCTCGCCCTCATCGCTGAAGTTGACATGTACCAGAACGGCCTGTTCACCAGCTTCGTAACGGTCAAACAAGCGCTTGCTCCTTGACAGGTATCATGATGGATCTGAGTTGGCGAGTGAACTCGCCGCAGGATATCACGCCTCGGCTTCACCCTGCTCTTCACCGGCGGCGCCCGGGGCGTGCTGGTGATGGTTGACGGCACGGGCCGGCACCACGGTGGAAATGGCGTGCTTGTAGACCATCTGGCTCACGGTGTTCTTCAGCAGAATCACAAACTGGTCAAACGATTCGATCTGCCCCTGCAGTTTGATACCGTTCACCAAATAGATAGAAACAGGAATACGCTCACGGCGCAGCGCATTCAAAAACGGGTCTTGGAGAGATTGCCCCTTAGCCATCTTTCTTTTCCTTATAGTTTGTTGTTTTTAAACACCGGATATTCAATATAACAACCTGATTATACAGGAGTGTCAAGCCGGACCAGCTTGGGCGACGACCCTGGCCAGATTGCCAGACTCACCAGATTCCAACCAGGTCACATCAGGCCAACCGCGCAACCAGGTCATCTGACGCTTGGCCAACTGGCGGGTGGCAACAATACCGCGATAACGCATCTCATCATACTCGACTTCCCCCGCCAGGTAGTCCCACATTTGGCGGTATCCCACGCAGCGAATGGAGGGAAGATCCGGGGTAAGATCCCCCCGCTCGTAAAGCGCCCTGACCTCCTGCTCGAAGCCGCTGCCCAGCATCTTGTCAAACCGCTGTTCGATGCGCTGGTGCAGCACGGCCCGATCCCTCGGCGCGATGGCAAACTGCAGCGCCCGGTAGGGCAGCCCCTCTCCCTGTACCTGGGTCAGCTCGGTGAGGGTCTTGCCGCTGATGCGGTAAACCTCGAGCGCCCGGCACAGGCGCTGGGGATCGTTGGGGTGGATGCGGGCACCGGCCACCGGGTCGATGCGCACCAGTTCGTCGTGCAGCGCCTGCCAGCCGAGGCGGGCAGCATCTTCCTCGATGCCGGCCCGAATGGTGGGATCGGCGGAAGGCAGCGGAGAAAGCCCCTCCAGCAGCGCCTTGAAATAGAGCATGGTGCCGCCCACCAGCAGCGGAATGCGGCCACGGTCGGCGATCTCTTTCATCTCCCGCAGGGCATCCTTGCAAAAATCCGCCGCCGAATAGCTCATGGCGGGATCCAGGATGTCGATCAGCCGATGCGGGGCCTGCGCCAGCTCGGCTGGCGTCGGCTTGGCGGTGCCTATGTCCATGCCGCGATAGATGAGCGCAGAGTCCACGCTGATGATGTCGCAGGGCAGGGCCTGGCACAGTTCAATGGCGAGATCCGTCTTGCCGGAGGCCGTCGGCCCCATCAGAAAAATTGCAGTCGGCAAGTCAGCCACGTTAAACACTCCCTTCGGCCGCCCCTTCACGGGCGAGCCGGCATAAAACTGGTCATATGGATGCAACAGACGACGAGACGCCGTCAGTTGCCATCGGCAAACTCGGCCAGCACGTTCGCCAGCGACAACGGGCGCACCATGCGAACGTCTGCCAGTTGGTCACTGAAATCGGCAACAAGTTCCGTCAACAACCGGGTGGCAGTGGCAAAATCGTATATTTTTTCGGCACTTATGCCTTGTTCCACCAACCACTGGCATAGTACCCCAGCCTGCGCGTCGGCATCACTGTCAGATCCGCTCTCGACCAGTTGCAACAATTCGGGTAAGAGGCGGGCCAGATCGGTCTGGCGCAGCAGGGCGGGCACCCGAGTCAGGATCATGGTGTCGCGCCCCCCGCTTTTCAACTCCAGCCCCATGCGTTTGAGCAGGCGTTCCCGCTCCTCCACCAGGGCTACCAGGTTTTTCGGCAACTTGAAGGAGACCGGCAGCAATAGAGGCTGGGCCGCCAGCCCCTGGCCCCAGGCATCCAGCAGCCAGTGGCGCAACAACAGACGCTCGGCGCGCACCAGGGAGAGCAGCGCCAGCTGCCCCTGACGCTCCATCAGCAGATAGGCCTGCTCGACCAGGCTCAGGGCGCGCCACTCCCCCGTTCGGGCTGGCGTCTCGACGGCACCGCTCTCGGCTCCGGGCCGGGATGCCGGCGTCGCCACCTCGGGCAGGGTGGTGAGCAAGGCGCCCATGCCTCGCATCGCGGCCCGGCTCGGGGGTTCGGGAGGCTGGTAGTGTCCTCCCCTGCCACCACCGCCTTCCCGCACGCCGTCGCCATCTCGTGCAGGGGCAGGAGCCCGATAGCCGTGTTCGGCACCGTACCACTCGGTGCGCGGCGCCTGACCCGGATAGGTGATCTCCGGGCTGCCCGGCAGCTCGACCTGGGTCTCGGCCAGGGGTTCATCGGTGGCGCTCCCTGCTCCGTCCTGGCGCAGGGCGGTAAACAGCGCCTGGAAGATAAAATCGTGGATGAGACGCGCCTGATGGAAACGCACTTCGTGCTTGGCCGGATGGACGTTGACGTCCACCTGGCGGGGATCCAGCTCGATATAAAGCACATAGGCCGCGAAGCGATCGGCGGGCAGCAGCTCGTCATAGGCCTGGCGGATGGCGTGATTGATGAGCTTGTCCCGCATCATGCGGCCATTGACATAAGTGTATTGCAGGTCGTTCTGCGGCCTGGCCCCTGCCGGAGTGGCCAGCCAGCCCCACAACCGCACGTCGCTGTGTTCGCTCGATACCGCCAGGGCATGGTGCATGAAGGGGGAGCCGCAGACGGCGGCAAGGCGGCGCTCCTGCTCCGCCACCGTGTTGGCCGCCTTGTACTGGCGCACCACTTTGCCGTTGTGACGCAGGATCAGGGTGGCGTCGAAGCGGGAGAGCGCGATGCGGCGCACCAGTTCGTCGATGTGGGCAAATTCGGTCTTTTCGCTGCGCATGAACTTGCGCCGCGCCGGGGTGTTGAAGAAGAGATCCACCACCTCCACCGTGGTGCCCACCGGGTGGGCCGCCGGCTTGACGGTGACGCTCATCTCACGCCCTTCCGCCTGGGCCTGCCAGGCCTCGCTCTGCTCTGCCGTACGGGAGGTGAAGGTGAGGCGGGAGACGGAGCTGATGGAGGCGAGCGCCTCCCCGCGAAAGCCCAGGCTGTTGATCCCTTCCAGATCGTCCAGGGTCGCCACCTTGGAGGTGGCGTGGCGCGACAGCGCCAGCACCAGCTCATCCCTGGCGACACCGCAGCCGTTGTCACGAATGCGGATAAGCTTGGCGCCTCCCTTGTCGATGTCGATCTCGACCCGGTCAGCCCCCGCATCCAGGCTGTTTTCCACCAGCTCCTTGACCACGGAGGAGGGCCGCTCCACCACCTCACCGGCAGCAATCTGGTTGGCCAGAATCGGCGGCAATATACGGATTGGCATCGCTTGCTCCTGCAGATGAAAAAGGGGAAGAGGTGGACCTGGCGCCATCAATGCTCACCGCCCCTCCCTGCCATCGGCAGAGAAGGGCGGCGTTCTTCACCCGCGCTATTTTCGCGGAATATAGAGCACCTGCCCTATCTGGATGTCCCGCGACTTAAGCTTGTTGATCTCCACCAGTCGCGCCTGACTCACCCCATGTTTCTCGGCGAGCCGGGAGAGACTCTGACCACGGGTGACCACGTGGCGGATCATGTTGGACTTGTCGTTGCTCTGCACGCTGGCTACCGGCGCACTCGGCTCCTGGGCTGCGACCTTGTAAGGTTTGATCACGCCGGCACCGGAGGCGCTGCCGACGCTGCTGACCGGGGCGCCGCCCTCACCGACGCGATAGGGCTCGCTCGCCGGCATCCGGTTGGTCACGACCTGCTGCGTTGGCTGGGCAGCCGGCTTGCTGACAGCGACCGGCTTGTTGGCAGGCGCCTGACGCGGCGGGGCAGCAACCTGGCCCTTGCCGGTGAGCATGGGCCCCTTGGTCGGATGACTGCGGTAATAGTTGCGGATCCCCTCGAAGATGGCCCGGGCCAGCTGATCCTGATAGCTGGCGGTGGCCAGCAGCTTCTCCTCGGCGTGGTTCGAGATAAAGCCCGTCTCCACCAGTACCGAGGGGATGTCCGGCGCCTTCAGCACCGCCAGACTCGCATGTTCCGGCGCCTTCTTGTGCAATCTGGCCACCCGCCCGAGCGAGCGCAGGATCTGGCGGCTGACGTCATAGCCTTCGGCCCTGGACTTGTCCATGGAGAGATCCAGGAAGGTCTGCGCCAGATAGGGGTTGGGATCAGACTCGGCCAATACCTTGCCAACGCCTCCCAGCAGTTCCCCCTGTTTCTCCTGCTTCTCGAGCCAGCTACCCATCTCGCGGTTGGCGCGGTTGGTCGACAGCACCCAGACGGAGGCGCCGCGAGGAGTCGAGTTGTGGAAGCTGTCGGCATGCACTGACACCAGCAGGTCTGCCTTGGCCTTGCGGGCAATCTCGGAGCGTTTGTTGAGATCGACGAAGTAGTCGCCACGGCGGGTCAGCACGGCGCGCATGCCGGGCTCCCGGTCGATGAGGGTCGCCAGCTTCTGGGAGACCGCCAGGGTCACCCGTTTCTCGTAGGTGCGGCGCGGGCCGATGGAGCCCGGGTCTTCCCCGCCGTGACCAGGATCGATGGCGATGACGATGGCCTTGCCGTGCCCCCCGACGGGAGCGGGCTGCGCCGCAGCGCTCCCCTTCTCTTCATAGGGAAGATCGATCACCAGACGGTGGCCATAGGGACCTGCCGGCGCCAGCGGGAAGACCACCGGCTTGATGGCAGAGCCGAGATCCAGCACCAGTCGCAGGCCGCCCTTCTCCAGCGGCGTGCTCTCGCGGATCTTGCGCACCAGCTCGCTCTTGTTCTCGATGCGGGCCAGGTTGGTGGCGTTGCTCGCCCCTTTCAGGTCGATGACCAGACGGTTCGGACCGGTCAGGGTGAAGTAGTTGAAATTGGGGGCGCTGCTCATGTCGAGCACCACCCGGGTGTTGTCCGGTGATGGCCACACCCGCACACTCTTGAGCTGATTGGCCCAGGTGGGCAATGCCATCAGGGAGAGAACAAAAACAAGGATCACGCGCACTGAGATGACAACCGTTCCAGAATGGCTTCGCCGATAGCAGTGCGGGCATCAATCTGCACCGCGCGCTGCTCGTTTGCATAACTCAGGGTGATCTCGAGATCCGGGGCTGGCAGCCAGCCCTCGCCCTTCTCTGGCCACTCCACCAGGCAGAGGGTATCGGCGGCGAAATAGTCGCGAATGCCCATGAACTCCAGCTCTTCCGGGTCGGCCAGTCGATAGAGATCGAAGTGATAGACCTGCCACTGGGCAAGCTCATAGGGCTCCACCAGGGTATAGGTCGGACTCTTGACCTTGCCCTCATGACCCAGTCCCTGCACCCAGCCTCGGGTCAGGGTGGTTTTGCCGGCCCCGAGGGCACCGTGCAGAAATACCGTGGTGGCCTGTTGGCACGCCTTTGCCAGACGGCCACCCAGCGCCACTGTTGCTGCCTCGTCCGGCAGTGTCATCATCAAGGTTTTTGCCATGTTCTTCTTGTTACTTGTTACTGTGTCGGATTGACCAGACGACGGATCCAGGGCAGCAGATCCGATGCCAGCATGCCCCTCTCACCCTCGGCAGCGGCCAGATCGGCGGCCTCTGCGTGGATCACGGCCCCGAGTCGGGTGGCCATGCCCGCAGACCAGCCCTGAGCCAGAAGGGCGGCGATTATACCAGACAAGAGGTCACCCATGCCGCCACTGGCCATGCCGGGGTTGCCCTCGTCGCACAGGGAAATGCGCCTGCCGTCGCAGATGAGCGACCCCGCCCCCTTGAGCAACACCACACCACCGTAGCGCTGTTGCAGTCGCGAGACGGCCGCAAACCTGTCCCCCTCGACCTCGGCGATGGAGCAACCCAGCAGGCGAGCCGCCTCCCCGGGGTGGGGCGTGAGCACCCAATTATCCTGATGACGGGGGGCCTGCGCCAGCCAATTCAATCCATCGGCGTCCAATACCAGTGGCACGGCGGCTCCGATGCCCTGTTCGAACCGGGCCCGGCCCCACCCATCCTGACCGAGCCCGGGGCCCAGTACCTGCACCGATGCCCACCCTTCATCCATGTCCGCTGGGCATCCCATCAGCTCGGGTTGAACCAGGCTGGCCGCCGGGCAATCCGGGTGCTGGCGCAGGCGTACCAATCCCGCCCCCGCCCGCAGGCAGGCCTGACCCGCCAGCAGAATGGCCCCCTGCATGCCGAGGTTCCCCCCCGTCAGCAGTACCTTGCCGCTGTGTCCCTTGTGAGCCGAGCGCCTGCGCGGGGTCAGCAACCCCTTGAGGCTGGGATAATCGATCCGCTCGGCAGCGGGAACCCGTTCCTCCCCCGGCGTCACTCCCAGGGGATCCCGGTCGAGGTGGCCGACTCCGTCCACCCCGTCGGCGGTGAGCATGCCCTGCTTGATGCCGATGAAAGTGAGGGTGCGGGTGGCACGCACCAGTGCGCCCATGGCGCGGCCGGTGTCGGCATTGAGACCGGAGGGGAGATCCACCGCCAGCACGGGCGCGTTCAAGCCATTGATTGTTGCGACGATCTTTGTCATTGACGAGGAGAGGGGAAGCTGGACGCCGGTACCGAGCAGTGCGTCTATGACCAGATCCGGCGGCGGCAGCGTGGCGGGAAGCAGATCCTCGGCCATGGTCACGCCCCCCCCCGATGCGAGCCACTCTTCGGCAGCCCGCCTGGCATCTCCCCTCAGCAGGCCGGGAGCCCGGGCGGCAATCACCAGAGGCTCGAGGCCGATGCGCCGGGCAAGGCGGGCCAGCACGTAGCCATCCCCACCGTTGTTGCCAGGGCCGACGAAGATCCACCACTGACGGCTGTCGGGCCAGTGGTGACAGGCATAGTTGCACAGCGCAGTCCCGGCCCGCTCCATCAGCACATAGAGGGGAAGCCCCTCCTGCTCGGCCCAGCGCCGTTCCATGCTGCGGATCTGCTCGGCCCGCCACAGGGGTTGTGCTAGACTCTCCCACTCATTTTTGCGGATAGCGTCCCCGAACACCTCTACCATGACGGCCCCCACGTTTCATCATCCCATGACCCGGCAACTGGCACGCCATATTGCCGCCCTGCGCCTGCCACACTCCTGCAGGCAGAGGGAGGATGCTGCATGACGGCTGCCGAACTTGCGCAACTGGCCCACGATATCAAGCTCTGGGCAAGGGAGCTAGGATTTGACCAGGTCGGCATCGCCGACACCGACCTCACCCTGGAAGAGCCAAGGTTGCAGGCCTGGCTGGATGCCGGTTATCACGGGACCATGGACTACATGGCGCGCCACGGCATGATGAGGGCCCGCCCCCACGAGCTGTTGCCGGGCACCTTGCGGGTCATCTCGGTGCGGATGAACTACCTCCCGTTCGAGGCGGGCTTTGCCGCCACCCTGCGCGATCCCACCCTCGGCTACATCAGCCGCTATGCCCTCGGCCGCGACTACCACAAGGTGCTGCGCAACCGGCTCAAACAGTTGGGGGAGCGCATCGAGCTGCGGTGCGACACCCTATTGCAGGCAGCGGGACAAACCCTGGGCGAGTGGCGCCCCTTTGTCGACTCGGCCCCTATTCTGGAAAGGCCGCTGGCGGCCAAGGCCGGCCTTGGCTGGGTGGGAAAGCACTCGCTGCTGATCAACGAGTCCGCCGGCTCCTTCTTCTTTCTGGGAGAATTGCTCATCGCCCTGCCGCTGCCCGTGGATACCCCGGTGGAGAAGGAGCTGTGTGGCAAGTGCGTGGCCTGCATCAATATCTGCCCCACCGGTGCCATCATCACCCCCTATGTGGTAGACGGACGGCGCTGCATCTCCTATCTCACCATCGAGAATGACGGCCCCATTCCCGAGGAGTTCAGGCCGCTCATGGGCAATCGCATCTATGGCTGTGACGACTGCCAGCTCATCTGCCCCTGGAACCGCTATGCGGATGCGAGCCCGGAGCCCGATTTCACTCCGCGCCCCAATCTGCACCGCCCGCCCCTCTTGACCTTGTGGGGCTGGAGCGAGGCCGAATTTCTCAAGCACACTGAAGGCAGCCCCATCCGCCGCATCGGCTATCAGCGCTGGCGCCGCAACCTGGCGGTAGCCCTTGGCAACGGACCGGCCAGCAGCGAGGTCCTGGCCGCCCTGCAACAGGCGCTGCCTGAGGCGGCGCCCATGGTGGCCGAGCATATCGAGTGGGCGCTGGCGACCCTGGCCAAGCGTCAGCAGGAAGAGAATAAAAAGACGCGATTGCTGATCCGCTGCATCGAAAAAGGTCTGCCGGATCACGCATAAGTGATCTGGCACTTGCCGGATCGCAGCCATTTTTTCATGCTCTGCCGACCATTGAACATCGGCACAATAAAAGGAAGATTCTGATGCAGATGCTGGGAGTAGATATTGGGGGGTCCGGGATCAAGGGCTGCCTGGTCGACACCGAAACCGGGGAGCTGATTGGCGAACGCCACCGCATCGCCACACCGCAACCGGCAACCCCGGCCGCCGTGGCACACACCCTCAAGGCGCTGGTCGAGCACTTCCAATGGAAGGGTCCCGTGGGGTGCGGTTTTCCCGCCACCATCCACAACGGCATCGCCAAGAATGCCTCCAACATCGACAAGAGCTGGATTGAGACCGATGCCGCCCACCTGTTTGCCGATGTGACCGGCCTGCCCTGCCATGTCCTGAACGACGCCGATGCGGCCGGTCTGGCGGAGATGCGCTTTGGCACCGGGCAGGATCGCCAGGGGGTCATCATTCTCATCACCGTCGGCACCGGCATCGGTACCGCCGTCTTCGTCAATGGCCAGTTGCTGCCCAATACCGAACTGGGTCACCTGATGCTGGAAGGCATGGTGGCCGAACACTATTGCTCCGATGCGGTGCGCAAGCGCGAGGATCTTTCCTGGGGCCGCTGGGGCAAACGTTTCAACAAATACCTGGCTCGCCTGGAGTTTCTGTTCTCCCCCGACCTCTTCATCCTGGGGGGCGGCAGCGCCGCCAAGCTCGACAAGTTCATCGACAAGATTGAGACCCGGGCTCCCCTGGTGGCGGCCGCGAACCTCAACCAGGCCGGCATCATAGGCGCCGCCCTCTATGGCGCGGCCCGGCAAGGGAGCTGACCGCCAGCAACATCAGAAGACCCGGCCCGTGCCGGGTCTCTCTCATTCGGGCTCAGAGATCGTCGAGGCGATGAGCACCGTGTACCAGACGGGTCAGGCGGGATTGGGCCATGGAGGCCAGGGCTTTCAGCAGCGCCGCCGTGTCGGGCGTGGGGCACTCCCGGGCCAGACGTTCCAGCTCGCCGATGAGCCTCTCCTCCTGGCGTGACACCAGGGCCACTATCTCCGCGGGCTGGGTTGTGGCGGGCAGCGCCAGACGATCCCCCTCGGCCAGCAGATCCTCGCCAAACCCCTGATCCAGCCAGGTCTCCTTCACCGCGCTTCCCATCTGCTCGCGATAATCGTGCAGATGAGCCGCCGCGGCATCCTCCCGCCCTTGCAGATAGGCCAGCAACATCCTGCTGCGCTCAGCATCCACCCGGGGGATCTGGCGCCCGTAAATGCGCCCTTGCCGATGATGAAGCTCCTCGAGATAGAGCATCAGGTCCTTGATCTGTTGGAATCGCATCTCGCCTCCCTCCTGGCATCCACCTGCAGCCAGTATAGGGAGCTGGCATGTCGACACGGCCACGAACTGGTCATTTATTGTTCTGCATCAAGGAGATGGAAAAGAAAGCAGAAAAAGAGACGGCAGGAGGAAGGGGAAACCGGCAGCGATGCTGCCCGGACGACCGGGCACCTTGTCCGAAGGGGAGGCATCAAATCGACGACATAAAAGGTATTTACCAGCATATATTCGGACTAGAGTCATCAAATCGGAATCTAATATTGATGCTGGTGGTTATACCTCCACACCATAGTCAAATGGCGGGAATCCTTATCCATTTTTTAGACGTCTAGACGTAAAAACATGCGTTGACACAGCCATCCGGACATCTTAGCATCATCCTCCATGATGACAGAGCTACCCAGTGAAACCTCTGCCCAATTTACCCGCCTGTAGCGCCCTGTGCTTTAAGGCTGTTAGCACGGAAGAATCCATGATTAAGTTGATCGGTCTCAACAAAGTCTACGGTAAAGGCAGTGATGCCGTGCACGCCCTGCGTGACGTGAGCCTGCATGTGCCCCAAGGCAAGATCTTCGGGGTGATCGGTGCCTCCGGTGCCGGCAAGAGTACCCTCATCCGCTGCGTCAACCTGCTGGAGCGCCCCACCGAGGGGCAGGTCATCGTCGATGGCCAGGACCTGGTCGCCCTCAGCGAGCGGGATCTGACTCAGGCTCGCCGCCAGATCGGCATGATCTTCCAGCACTTCAACCTGCTGGCCTCTCGCACCGTCTCCGCCAACATCGCCTTCCCGCTGGAGCTGGCGGGCTGGAGCAAGGACAAGATCCAGAGCCGGGTCAGCGAACTGCTGGCCCTGGTCGGGCTGGAAGCCCGTGCCCACGCCTATCCGTCCGAGCTCTCCGGCGGGCAGAAGCAGCGCGTCGCCATCGCCCGTGCCCTGGCACCGGCTCCCAAGGTCCTGCTGTGTGACGAGGCAACCTCGGCCCTCGACCCCCAGACCACCCGCTCGATCCTGACCCTGCTCAAGGAGATCAACGTCAAGCTGGGGCTCACCATCCTGCTCATCACCCACGAAATGGACGTGGTGAAGGGGATCTGCGACGAAGTGGCCATCATCAGCGACGGCCGTCTCATCGAGCAGGGGGAAGTGGCCTGGTTCTTCAGCAATGCCAAGACCCAGCTGGCCCGGGATTTCATCCACTCCACCATCCACCTGGAAGTGCCCCAGGAGTATCAGGATCGGATGAGTAGCGACCGGGTGCCCGGCAGCTATCCCCTGGTGAAGCTCGGCTTTACCGGGACCACGGTGGATTCGCCGCTGATTTCCGAGGCGAGCCGCCGTTTCAACATCGACATCAGCATCCTGAGCGCAGACATCGAATACGCCGGTGGCGTCAAGTTCGGCTTCCTGCTGGCGGAACTGTTCGGGGACGAGGCCCAGTGCGAGGCCACCCAACAGTTCCTCATCGACAACCACATTCAGCTGGAGGTAATGGGTTATGTCCGAAGCAATGATTAATCTGCTGATTTCGGCTCTGGGCGACACCCTCATCATGGTGTTTGCCTCCGCCCTGTTCGGCTGCCTGCTCGGCCTGCCGCTCGGCGTGGCGCTGCACGTGACCAAGGCGGGCCAGATCCTGGCCAATCCGCTGCTCAACAAGGTCCTGGGCGTCATCGTCAACGTCGGTCGATCGGTGCCCTTCATCATTCTGCTGGTCGCCATCATTCCGTTGACCCGCTTCATCGTCGGCACCAGCATCGGCACCATCGCCGCCATCGTGCCGCTGACCGTGGGCTGCATTCCCTTCATCGCCCGCCTGGTGGAAGGGGCCCTGATGGAGGTGCCTGACGGCCTGCTGGAAGCGGCCAAGGCCATGGGGGCCAAGCCCCTGCAAATCATCGCCAAGGTGCTGCTGCCCGAGGCCCTGCCGGGGATCCTCAACAGCGTCATCATCACCCTCGTCACCCTGGTGAACTACTCCGCCATGGCTGGTGCCATCGGAGGCGGTGGTCTCGGTGATGTGGGTATTCGCTACGGCTACCAGCGTTTCGATCCCACCGTCATGCTGGTCACCGTGGTCATTCTGGTGGTGCTGGTTCAACTCATCCAGAGCGCGGGTGAGCGCCTGGTCAAACAATGTGATCATCGTTAATCGTCGATTTCTGACAGGAGGTTTTTATGAAATTGGGCATCAAATCCGTTGCGGCTGCGCTGCTGGCAACCCTGGTACTGGTCGGTTGCGGCCAGAAGGAAGAGAACAAGACCCTGAAGGTGGGCGCCATCGCCGGTCCCGAGACCGAGCTGGTTGAGACCGCGGCCAAGGTGGCCAAGGAAAAATACGGCCTGACCGTCGAAGTGGTCACCTTCTCCGACTACGTCACCCCGAACGTGGCCCTGAACGACGGCAGCGTCGACGTCAACGCCTTCCAGCACAAGCCCTACCTGGATGCCCAGATCCGTGATCGCGGCTTCAAGCTGGTGCCGGTCGGCAACACCTTCGTCTACCCGATCGCCGGTTACTCCAAGAAGGTCAAGGCCCTGTCCGAGCTGAAAGACGGTGCCCAGATCGCGGTGCCGAACGATCCGACCAACCTGGGTCGTTCCCTGATCCTGCTGGAGAAGCAGGGCCTGCTGAAGCTGAAAGAGGGTGCCGGTCTGGAAGCAACCGTACTGGACATCGCCAGCAACCCGCGCAACTTCAAGATCGTCGAGCTGGAAGCCGCACAACTGCCGCGCTCCCTGGAAGACGTGGATCTGGCCATCATCAACAACACCTTCGCCGGTCAGATTGGTCTGACCCCGACCGAGAACGGCCTGTTTGTCGAAGACAAGGAGTCCCCCTACGTCAACCTGATCGTTGCTCGCGAGAACAACAAGGACGACGAGAAGGTCAAGGAGTTCGTCCAGTCCTTCCAGACCGACGAGGTCTTCAAGAAGGGAACCGAACTGTTCAAGGGCGGTCTGGTGAAAGGTTGGTAATCACTCACTCTGGAAAAAAGGCCACGTCAAGCGTGGCCTTTTTTTTTACCCCCGTTATGATAGCCGCAAGCACGGCAACACGAAAAACAGAACAACAATGAAGAAATGGTATCTGGCCTACTGCAAACCCAAGGAAGAGGCCCGCGCCCGCGCCCATCTGGCAGCCCAGGGCGTTGAATCCTATTACCCCATGGTCGAGATTGAAAAACTGCGGCGAGGCAAGCGCGTGCCCCAGCGCGAGCCCATGTTCCCCAACTATCTCTTCATCTACGTGGATCTGGAAGAGGTCACCCCGGTCACCCTGAAATCGACCCGGGGCATCAGTCGCATCATCCACTTCGGCAAGGAGTGGACCCCCGTCAGCAGCCAGCTGATCTACCGGCTCATGAGCCGGGACGACAGCGACGAGGCGCGCGCCAGCTATGCCCGTCTGCCGACCCAGGGAGACAAGGTACTTATCGAATCCGGCCCCCTCGCCGGGTTTGAAGCCATCTATCTGGAGCCGGATGGCGAAAAGCGGGCCATCCTGCTGGTCAACCTGCTCAACCAGGAGACCTGCAGCAGCTTCGAAAACCAGGCCTTCCGCCGCCTGGAGTGACCCGTCCTGTCGGCAGAAAGAGCCACAGGGCAGTACACAAGACACCATCCCCCTGATTCCGAACGGTCAGGACCGCACCTGCGACGTGCATCCTTCCACCACCAGGTTATCGGGCCGAAAAAAACGGGGCAGACCCAGAGGTCTGCCCCATTTTTCTCTCCCTTGCGTCAGGCATCCAGTTCGAAGCGGCTGATGGCCGATGTCAGTCTCCCGGTCTCCCGGGTCAGGCGGGCGGCGATCTGCTCCCCCTGCTGGCCATGCTCGCTGGACTGATGGCTGAGCCCGGCAATCTCCTCCACCGTGCCCGCCACCTCCTGCGCCGCCCTTGACTGCTGCTCGGTGGCGGTGGCGATGGCGGCAAGCTGGCCGCTGAGATCCTGCACCAGCGTCGCCATCGACTCCAGGGTCTCGGTCACCGAGGCCACGGCGCCGCGCCCCTGCTCCACCAGCAGGGTGCCGCTGCCCACGGTATCCGCGGTCTCCCGGGTCTGCTGCTGGATGCTGGCAATGGTCTGGTTGATCTCCATGGTCGATGCGCTGGTGCGGCTGGCCAACTGCCTCACTTCATCGGCCACCACGGCAAATCCCCGTCCCTGCTCACCGGCCCGCGCCGCCTCGATGGCCGCATTGAGTGCCAGCAGATTGGTCTGCTCGGCGATAGTGGCGATCACTTCGGTGACCCTCCCCACCTGCTCGCTCTGGCTGCTGAGCTGCGTCATCGCCTGGTTTGCCTGGGCAATCATGGCACCAATCTGCGCCATGGTGGTCCCCATGCGGGCGAGGGCTTGCTCTCCCTCCCTTGCCTGTTGCTCGGTCTGGCGAGCCGCTCCCGCCGCGTCCGCAATGTTGCCCGCCACATCCCGGGTACTGACCGACATCTGCTCGATGGCGGCTGCCACCGCATCGAGCCGCTGATTCTGGCTCGCCAGATCATCCACGATGGCATTGGTGGTCTGGCCCACTTCGCGGCCAGCCCCTTCCACCTGACCGACCGCCCCCTGGATCTCCCCCACCAGCTCGCGCAGCTGTGCCGACATTCGGTTGATGGAGCCCGTGAGCCCTCCCAGCTCATCCTGACGAAGCACGGGCAAGGGGGTGACGGGGAGGCGGCCATCGGCCACCAGGCCCGCCCGTTTCACCAGGCTGGCGATGTCCCGGGTCAGGCGCCGGCTGAACAGCAGGGCCACCAGGGTACCCAGCAGGATGACGCTGGTGGTGGCCAGCAGCAGGGTGCGATGAATGGTCTGACTGGCGGCCGCCATCTCCCCCGCCATCTTGTCCACCTCGGCACGGGTATGGGTCACCTGGGTCGCCAGCTGATCCGCCAGCCGGGTCAGGGCGGGCTCTATCTCGGTGGCCATCAGGTGGTTGGCCCTGTCCCAGTCCGGGGCCTGGCGCTTCTCGATCACCTGACCGACCAGCTCTGCAAAGGGGGCTGACATCTCTTCAAAGAGCGTCCAGAGCCCCTTTTGTGCCTCGGTGAAGTTGGCCTCTTGCTGTTTCAGCTCGGCCACCCGCTGCTGGTGAAACTGGTAGTAGTCCCGGTACTTGTCCAGGTACTCCTTCTCCCCCGAGATGAGGAAATCCCGCAGGGCGGAGAGCGCATTGCCCAGGCTGTTGTAGGCATCCCCCACCTGCTTGAGCAGCAGGCGCCTGTCACCGGGCAACGTCGCCTGGGGCGTCGCCACCTCTTCATTGGCAAAAGACTGCAACTGATCGAGGGCCGATTCCGCCAGGGGGCCGGCCTCGAGCAGCATCAGGGTGTGGGCGGGCAGGTTCTCTTCGGTGTGAGCCAGGGCCCACACCTGTGACTGTGCCCCCTTGAAACCCTTGAGTGCCCGGGTCAGGTCGGGGGTGAAACGCTGGCGCTCGATGGCGTGCCAGGCTTCTTCCCACTCCTGTTTGATGCGATCACCCTGTGCCGGATCCTTGCCGAGGATGAGATAGGCCCGCAGGGATGAAACGGTGGCAATCAGGGCTTTCTGGCTCGCCTCGTCCCGCTGCAGGGCGGGCAGGGCCTGGGCCAGCAAGGCATCTTGCGAGCCTTCGATCCGGCCGAGCTGATGATAGACAAGGGCGGAGGAGAGAATGATGAGCAGGTTGATAAAACAGAAGCTCAACAACAACTTGCTTGATATTTTCATGGCCATCCTTGGAATTCGTCGGGCATCCTGCCCGGGATTAGCGTCTGATGAGCGCGGGCAAACGAGCCTGCCAACCCTGATGCCACCCCATCAGCTCCTCGCGGGGCATGGGGCGGGCGGAGAAGAAGCCCTGGCATTGATCGCACCCCAGCTTCGCCAGCAATTGCCAGGTCGCCTCATCTTCGACCCCCTCGGCCACCGATTTCAAGCCCAACTTGCGAGCCAGCTCGATGCTGGACTCGATGATGGCTAGGCGAGAGGGATCTTCATAGCAGCGATCCACGAAGGATCTGTCCAGTTTCAACTCGGTAAAGGGGAGCAGGGCGAGCTGCTGCATGGAGGAGTAGCCGGTCCCGAAATCATCGATGGAGAGACCAAAACCGTGCATCCGCAAGCGGGTCAGCACCTCCAGCGACTTGCCAAGATCCTTGACGAAGGCGCTCTCGGTCACTTCGAGGGTGATGAGCTCGGGGTTGATGCTCCAGCGCTGGCAGTGGCTGAGCAGGGTGTTGCACAGATCCCCCTCGATGAGGGAGGTGGTGGAGAGGTTCATCGACAGGTTCAGGGAGAGCCCGGTCTTCTCCCACAGGTGGCCGTCCCGCAGCGCCTTGCCGATGATCACCTCGGTGAGCGGGTCGATGAGCCCGTTGTGCTCCGCCAGCGGGATGAAACGGGCTGGCGAGATGAGGCCATATTCGGGGTGCTGCCAGCGGGCAAGCGCCTCCATGCCGAGCCACTCCCCGTTGTGAAAACCCACCTTGGGTTGATACCAGGGCAGCAACTGGTCCTGATCCAGCGCCCGGCGCAGCTCATCCAGGGTCAGGTGATAACCATCCTCTTCCTGGCTGCGTACCTGCTGGGGCCGCCAGGCACCGATGAGCTGCGCGATCTGCTGGGGAGACGCGGGTTTCTCGATGCGCCCCAGCACCTGCAGGCCATAGGCCCGGCTCATGCGCAGCACGGCATCGACCACGTCATCCTCCAGGGCGCTGCACAGCACGATGCCGCCGCGAAACCCGCCAAGGGAGAGGCGGCGCAGCAGCGCCATGCCATCCATGCCCGGCATGCGCAGATCGCAGAACAGGATGTCGACCCTGTGGTGCTGGCACTGTGCCAGCGCCTCCTCCCCGTCCTGCGCCTCCAGCAGGTTGCCGTAGCCCAGTCCGCGGATCTGGTGCATCAGGGCCTTGCGCTGGAAGTTGTGATCCTCCACCACCATGATCGCCAACTCATGCCGTGCGCTATTCATCGAGCCATAACCCCGTTTCACCTCTGATAGAGTCCATCAATGCCTGTACCGCCCTGGCCAGGTCATCGAGCTTGTCCAGTTGTTTCAATCTGGCCGCCGCCTCCAGCCGGGCCGCCTCCTCTGCCAATGCCTGCTGTCCTACCATGCGCGCGGCCCCCTTGATGCGATGTGCCGTCTCCACCAGCGCCTGGGTATCCTGGCTGGCCAGCGCCAGCCTCATGTCCTCGCCATCCTGCTCGTTGGCTTCCAGGTATTCGCTGGCCATGCTGCGAGCCACCGCCTCATCCCCGAACAGGGTCAACCAGCTTATGCCTGGCAGCTGAACCCTGGCTTGCCGGGGCGCCTCCGAGGCGAGCTGTTCTTCCTGAGTCGGCAACCAGCGTCCCAGGGTCTGGCTCAGGGCATCCAGGCTGTAGGGCTTGAACAGCATGTCGTTCATGCCGGCATCACGCATCTGCTGGCTCGCCTCCTCAGAGGTATCGGCCGTCACCCCGATAATGGGAGCACTGTCCCCGGCATCCCGCAAGGCTCGCGTGAGGGCATAGCCATCCATCACCGGCATGTGGCAGTCGGTCAGCAGCAGGGCGAAGTCCTGCCCCTGCCAGGCGCGCAGCGCCTCCTCGCCATCTTCCACCACCTCGGATTCGAGCCCCAGGATCGCGAGCTGCCTCGTCAGCAATGCCCGGTTGACGGGGTGATCATCCGCCACCAGCACCCGCCCCCTGAGCTTCTCCCCCTCCATCCCCATCGACTGGCTCGCCTGCTGGTTGAACAGTGACTGGCAGGTTTCCAGCAACAGATCGGGGTAGAGAGGCGATTGTCCCAGTCGCCACCAGGCGTCGCCCCCCATGCGTCCCCGCAGGGCCTCATGGGGAGAGAGTACTATGCCCTTGAGGTTCGAACGCTGCAAACAGGCCAGCCAGTCACTGCCAAGGGCCTGCTCCAGGTGATTCTCCTGCGCCAGCAGATGCCCCTCGAGGGGCTGCTGCCAATGGTGTGCCTCCATGCGAACCAGTCTGGCGCCCAGCCTGGCCATCACCGATTCCAGCCCCTCATCCTCCCCAAACCACCACCATACCTGACCGGTCAGGGGCGGCGCTTCCCACTGGCACTCGGCCAGGGGCAGCGTGAAGGTCACGCAGGTGCCCATTCCGGGGGTACTTTCCAGGGTCAGGCTCCCCCCCATTTTCTGGGTGAGTTGATGACAGATGGCAAGCCCAAGCCCGGTGCCGCCAAACCGGCGATTGGTGTCGGACTCCACCTGCTTGAACGGGATGAAGAGAGTGCGCTGCTGCTCCAGGGCGATGCCTATCCCGGTATCCCGGACCCGGAAGGCCAGCCGGTCGTCTTCATAATCCACCTGGATGGCGATCGCCCCCGCCTCGGTGAACTTCACCGCGTTGTTCAACAGATTGGAGATCACCTGCCCCACCCTTATCCCGTCGATGCAGGCCAGTTCCGGCACCGTCTTCCCCCACCGCAGCGTCACGTTGAGCCCCTTGCCATAGGCCAGGGCCGCATGTCCCCGGATGACATCGCAAATCACCGAGGTCAGGCGGCAGTGATGGGGGTGCAGTTGCAACTGCCCGGCTTCCATCTTGGAGAAGTCCAGGATGTCGTTCACCAGATAGAGCAGGTGGTTGGTGGAGGTCGAGATATTGCGCAACATGTAGCGCTGATCGTCATCCAGCGGGCTCATTTGCAGCAGCTCCAGCATACCGTGCATGCCGGAGATGGGAGTGCGAAGCTCATGACTCATGGTGGCGAGGAAGCGGCTGCGCGCCTGGGTCGCCTCCTCCGCCACCCGCCTGGCCTGGCGCAGCTCCAGCTCCTGGCGCTTGAGCTTGGTGATGTCCTGCACCACGCCGTTCAATATGACCCCTTCAAGCCCCTCCTGGTGAACGAAATGACCACGGATCTGCAAATAGCCCGCCTCCCCCTGGCGCCGGATCTCCACCTCGAGATCCAGCGGCTGCATGCTCAGGGCATGACGATCCACCGTGGCCACGAAGTCCTGGTGCGCCTTGCCTGTCAGCCCCAGGATGGAGGCACCGGTGACCGCCATGCCGACCAGGTCCTCTTCGACCCCCACCATCTCCCTGACCCCTTGCGAGGTGTAGAGGAAGTGCCCCTTGCCCGGCCCAAGCCAGTGATACTGATAGACCAGACCCGGCATGCTGTCAGTGATCTGGGTCAGCCGGGTCTGCGCCTCCTGGGCCGCAAACCGCGCCTGCTCCAGCTCGGTCACGTCGGTCAGCACGGTCAGGATCCCGAGCCGCTTGTCATCGGGCCCCGCAAAGAGCCGCTTGGTGTAGATCATCTGGTGCAGGCGATCGTCATCAAACCGGATCTCGCCCCGTCCATGAAGCTCCTCTCCGCTCTCCCAGACGCTGGCATCCTCCTCCATCACCCTGGCACGGATCGACTCGGGCAATCGATCCTGGAGCAACCGCTCATAGGAGCCCGTCAGGTTCTCCCCGCCGAGGAACATCTGCCGATACGCCCGGTTCGTCATTGCCACTTCATAGCGCTCGTTGGTCAGCACCACCTGGTTGGGCAGGGCATCCAGCATCATCTGGACAAACACCAGCTGCTCCTCGAGCCGCCGCTCGGCCTCCCGCCGCTGGCTGATCTGGCGGCGCAACGTCCGGTTCCAGCCCATGAACAGCAAGAGGCAGAGCAGGAAAATGCCGCCGCCGAGGGAGGACCAGAGCAGCACCGTCTTCGGATCCAGTCCCGTCTGTATGGTCAGGGAGAGCCACTTTTTCTCCAGGGCGGAGAGCTCGTCGGGGGGAATGGCGATCAGCACCTTGGTGAGGATCTGCTGCAGCATGGGGTCCTGCAACTGGGTCGCCATGGCGATGGGTACCCGCAGGTCGCTGCCGGAGAAGACCACCTGATAGCGGTCGCTGAATCCCTTTTGCAGCGACTGCTCCAGGGTGGTGGTGCTCATCAGCACATAGTCGACCTTCTGCTGGTCCAGCAGGGGCAGCAATTCGGCATCGCTGGCCACCGGCACGGCGATGGCCCCCACCTCGTTCAGCAAGACCTGCTCCACCGAGCCCCCCACCATGCCCACCCTGTGCCCTTTCAGTGCCCTGGCGGCGGTGAGCTCGGCCATCCCCTGCCTCGCCACGACCACCCGGTTGATCGACGCGTAGTTGGGGGTAAAGCGGGCAAACTGCTGACGCTCCGCGGTAGGAGTCATGGCCGGGATGAGATCCAGCTTGCGATCCTGGAAGAGCGCCATGCTCTGGGCCCAGCTCCGGGTCGGCACCAGGGTGAACTGGAGCCCGGCACGCTGGCTCATCAGTGTCAGCATATCGGCAATAAGCCCCTTGAGCCGCCCCCTGTCGTCCACCTCGCTCATCCCGGGCCAATCCGGGGCAACCCCGTAGCGGATGACCGGATGTGCTTGCAACCACGCCTGCTCCTGCGGATTGAAGACGATCTCCCTGCTCCTTTTCACCAGGGCATAGTCGAGGATATCCCCCGCCTCCAGAATGGCGCGACGCTCGAGGGGAGAGATATCCTCGAGGGCCCGCTCCAGCAATCCCTGCAAGACATCATTCCTGGGCGCCACGGCCATGGCGAGGGAGGTATCCCTCATCCAGTCGATCCTGGCCAGCGCCATGCCCGCCATGGCTTGCAGCCTGTTCAGCATGGGCAGCTCGGCCAGGTAGGCATCAGCCTTGCCCTCCTTGAGCATGAAGATCGCCTCGTCCCGGCTGTCGGCCGTGATCAGGTTCGATATCCCCAGGCGCAGCAGCTCATCGCAGGCGCTGACACCGAAGACGCAGACCCAGCGCACCCCATAGGCCTCCTCCAGGGAGAGGCTCTCCCGCCCCCCCGTCAGCAGCACGGCGCGGGGCAGTGCCATCAGCTCGGAGGTAAATTGCATCTGCAGGGTGCGGGTCGGGCTCGGTGCCACCCCGATCAACATGTCGACCTTGCCATCCAGCAAGGCCTGCTGGACCGCCGCATTGTTGACGTAGGCACGGTAGCGAAGGCTCACCCCCAGCCTGGCTGCAATCTGGGAGGCGAACTCATCCGGGGGGCCGGTGAAGTTGCCGTGCCCATCGGTATAGACATAGGGTGGCCAGGCCGCCGAAGGCATGCCGACGACCAGTTCATCATGGGTGGCAAGCCAGTGCAGTTCGTCCAGGGTGAAGTTGCTCTGGTCCAGTTGCGCCGGCGCAGCCGCAACCATCAGGCTCCAGAAAGCCAGACCACATAGCAGGATGAGACGACAGCAGCGGCGGAACATTATCAACTCCCATACGAAACGGAGGGGGATCATAGAGTGTTTGGCGCAATGTGCGACAACTAAATTGAGACAATGCTCATCAGGAAAGAAAAATGGCAGGCCCAGGCCTGCCATCCACCAGGTCGGGGGCCATGCCCCCTCCCATCAGGTTATTCGGTTCCCGAGCCGGAAACCGGTTTGAAACTCCCGCTCACGGATGTGGGCGATCTGCACTTCCTTGCCTTCCAGCCCGATGTCTTTGAGCAGGGCAGGTGAAAGATGCAGGTAGCTGACGCGACGCTCCAGCCGGGTGATCCTTTTTTGAACCAGGGTCTCTACGTGGCGCAGCAGGGCGAGTTCGATAGACATAATATTCTCCAGTTGAACGTGCGGTTCCCCCGGAGAGAGGTGATCACCCTGCGGGACAACCGCGGGTGATGAAAAAAGCAGGTGTTACCTGTCCCCTCCACGCGGCAAATAAAGAGCACGAGTCTTCGCGCTGCCAGAGCAGCGAACGAACGCAACGTTGAACATGGAATGTTGCATGGTCGTCTCCTTACCGTGTGAAAGTTGAACAAGTTGCCGCAGTGTAAAAAAACACCGAATTTTACGCAATATCTCTCCCACCCATATGGGTGGAATGCGGCCAAAAAGAGGTTCAGTCAAATCCCTGACAACAGCCGGAACTCCTCCAGTGCATAGGTATCCGTCATGCCGCTCACATAATCGAGCAGCAGCCGCACCCGGTAGTACCACTCCTGCTCGCTCTCCTTTTCGAAACGGGGATCCCGGCTCGCCACCGCCAGCCGGTACGCCTTGAGGTGGCGGGCAGAGAGGCGGTGGAACAGCCGCCGGGCAAAGAAGAGCTCGCTCCCGCCGTTGCCTGCGAGCAGCCGCTCGAACTGGCTGACGGGCAGGGCCAGCAGGCAGGCGTAGGTGGAGAGCACCCCGCGCAGGGCGGCATAGCCTTCCAGCTCCAGCGCCTCCACCTCCGGGCGCATGAACACCAGCTCGCGAGCCACCCGCTTGAGGGTATCGAGTACCCGGGCTGCCGGAGCCTGACCGTGCAGCAGCGCCTGGGGATAGGCCCCGCTCAGGATCTGATCGTGCTCGGCCACATAGGTATGGGCGGCCAGCGCCACCAGATCCCGGGTCAGATGCTGGCGAAAATGGGGGAAGAACCCCCGACCGGAGGCAAGCGCCTCATCGAGCAGGTCGGCCATGTAACCGCCCTCGTCCGCCTCGCGCAGGGCTGCCAGCAGTTCGTTCTGGGTGAGGATGTGCCTGTCCACCGCATCCTCGAGATCGGCGATGCAGTAAGAGATGTCGTCCGCCGCCTCCATGATGTAGACCAGCGGATGACGGCACCCCTCGGCCAGCCCCAGGCTCTGGCCGAGGGCACGATAGAGGGGTTGTTCGCTGAAGAAGATGCCGCGCTTGCTGGTCCAGCCGTGGTGCTGACCATAGCCCTGGGGATGGTGCAATCCCGGCAGGGGCTGCTGCGGGTATTTGCACAGCGCCGCCAGTTGCCCCAGGGTGAGGTTCAGCTCGTGCAGGCTGTGCACCAGTCGCAGGCTCTGGGCATTGCCGTCAAACACCAGCAGATCCTGGCGAAGGGTTGCCCACTGGGCGCTCGGCAACTGGTCGTGGGCACGGGCGAAGAGGCCGTCCAGCTCCTGGGCAAGCCACTGACTCATCACCTGCTCGCCGAAATGGCCAAACGGCGGGTTGCCGACATCGTGCAACAGGCAGGACATCTCCACCAGATTGATGAAGGCCCCCTCGCACACCACTCCGGCCGGCAGCGCCGCCAGGATGCGGCGACTGATCTGGCGACCGGTCTCCTGCACCTCCAGCGAATGGGTGAGGCGGCTGCGCACCGAGGCTTTCACATCGAGCGGGAAGACCTGGGTCTTCTGCTGCAACCGACGCACCGGCGCCGCCTGCACGATGCGGGTGCGGTCCTGCTCCGTCGCCTCCAGCAGGTCTTCGTCTCCCCAGGGGTGAATGCGCTCGGGGGGGATCAAACGGTCATACATGTCGTGGCTCCTTGCCTGAGGCGTCGTGTCTACGAGAGCAGCCAGCGCCGCAGGCGGGCGATGTCACCCGGGTATTCCCGGCGCAGGGTTTCAATCCAGTCTTCCACGTTCTCCCACCAGGCGGGGTGATCCGGGCTCTGGATAAGCTGGGCCGTCTGCTGCAACCGGCGCAGGCCGATGGAGCCCGCCGCCCCCTTGATCTTGTGGGCCTCCTCCACCACACCGGCCTGATCCCTGGCAATCATGTTGGAGTCGAGTACTGCCATGTAGTCCGGCATCATCTTCTCGAACAGCTCGACGCTGGAGAGCAGCACCGGCTTGCCGACCGTGCTGGCGTAATCGGTGAGGAAGGGCAGATCCAGCAGGGCATCCTGATGGTGGACATCGTCCTGCTCGTCCGCCTCGTCCCCGGCGAGATCCGCAAACAGGTGGCCTATCACCTCCCGCACCGCCTTGGAGCCCAGCGGCTTGTTGATCACATCCTGCATGCCGTGATCCCGGTAGTACTGGCGATCGCCGGTGGCATTGGCGGTGAGCGCCACCATGGGGGGCAGGCTGTCGCCGTAGCGCGCGAGCAGTTGCTCCGCCACATCGAACCCCGTCATATCCGGCAACTGGATGTCGAGCAGGATCAAGTCGAAATCATCCGGGTTGGCCATGGCCAGCGCCTCTGCACCATCCCGCGCCACCTTGACCTGATGGCCGAGCTTGTTCAGCAGAGCGCAGGCCACTGTCACGTTGAGCTCGACGTCCTCCACCAGCAGGATATCGAGGCAGGGCATCTCGGGCTCCGGGGCCGCGGCCTTGGGCTCGACGCAGTCCACCTCCAGCTCGGCGGTGAAGCAGGCGCCTTCGCCCGGGTCGCTGTCCACGTAGAGCTGGCCGCCCATCGCCTGCACCAGCTGACGGGAGACCGCCAGCCCGATGCCGGTGCCGGTGGCGTGCTTCTTGCCCTGCACCTGATAGTACATGGCGAAGATCTTCTCCTGCTGGGCGCGGGGAATGCCCACCCCGGTGTCTTCCACCTCGAAGTGCAGCGCCAGCTTGCCCGGTTCATCAGCGGCGTGGGCGAGACAGCGTATGGTGACGCCCCCTTCATCGGTGAACTTGACCGCATTGCCCACCAGGTTCCACAGCACCTGGCGCAGCCGGGTGCCGTCCGCCATCACGAACTGGGGCATGTCGCCGTCCCGGTCGAAGTGCAGGTAGAGCCCCTTCTGCTCCGCCTGGATGCGCGACAGCGTCTCCAGCTCGTCGAGGAAGGCGGGCAAATCCAGCGGAGCCGGCGCAATCTCCAGCCGACGACGGTCGAGCTTGTCCAGATCGATGATGTCGTTGAAGATGTTGCCGAGCGTCACCGCGCTCAGGTGGATGGTCTTGAGCTGCTGCTGCTGTCTGGCATCGAGGGGCGTATCCATCAGCATCCGGCTCAGTCCGACGATGCCATTGAGCGGGGTGCGCAGCTCGTGGCTGATGGTGGAGATGAAGGTGGTCTTGTCCCGACTCGCCTTCTCCAGCTTGTCCTGGTACTGCTTGCGCTCGGTGATGTCGCGACCAAAGCCGAGCAGGCCGAGCCGCTTGCCGAAGCGGTCGAAGAAGGGCACCTTGCGCAGCTCGAAGTAGGCCTTGCGGCCATCGGGATACTCCAGCCACTGCTCATAGGTGAGCGGCTCGTTCTGGGCGAAGACCTGCTTGTCGGTCTCCACCACCTTGCTGGCGATGTCGTGCTTGTAGACATCGAACGGGGTCAGGCCGATGAGTTCCGCCTCCACCTTGCCGGTGAGCTCCTCCATGGCGCGGTTGCAACCGGAGAACTGCTCGTCCTCGTTGCGGTAATAGACCAGATCGGGGGAGCAGTCGATGAAGGAGCGCAAGAGGGCGGTACGCTCCCCCAGATGCAACTGGGCCTTCTCCCGCTGGAACACTTCGTTTTCGAGATCCTCGATGGCTTGCTGGCGCAGGGCCTCGGCCCGGTTGGTCTCGGCGATCTGGGCGTTGAGCCGGCTGATGTTCTCCTGCAACTGGCTGTTGAGCTCGAGATCCCGCTCGCGCATGTCTTGCAACTTGCGCACCATCCGGGTCAGCCGTTGGCGGGAGTCCTCCAGCTGATCCACCACGATGGAGAGAAAATAGACGGCCCAGGGGGTCACCAGCAGGCCGAAGAAGACAGAGCGCACCAGGTCGACGATGTCCACGGTGCCGCGCAAAAACAGGGTCACCCCCATCTGGATCGAAACGGCCAGCACTATGATGGCGGTGGCCAGGAACATGCTGAAGCGCACCAGTCCCAGCTTGGTCATCAGGTCGACGTAATATTGCGCCCAGGATTTGATCTGCTTCATCTCGTTGTTTTCTCCCCTTTTCTTGCGCAAACAGGATACCAGTACGGCGCCATGAACTCTTGTCCGTCGCGTATTCAATTATTGATTAACGTCACACTCCGGCTGGGGTAGCATGCCTGCCATGCCTCAGTCAGCACCGGTTCCACCGGAATACCGGGGCGCACTGTCACCCTTCTCATTCGTTATGTCAGGAGCATACCCGATGCGAAATCATGTTCTGTTGAGCCTTGGCCTGCTGGTCGCCACCACCGCCCACGCCGATCTGGGGGAGATCCCCCGCCAGACCGGCTGGTCCGGTTTTCTGCTGGGCGGGGTCAATGCCGGCAGCCACAAGTCCAACTTCTATGCCGGTGACGACAGCAACAGCCGTATCGATGATCTGGGCTCCCCCGGCCGCGAAAGCGGTCTGAGCCCGCTGCTCAATGCCGATATCCGCTACACCTTCGCCGATACCCGCACCCAGGTCTTCCTCGGCAACCTCATCCAGGACGCGGTGCGCTTCGACTTTACCCAGCAACTCGGTCTGCGCCAGGAGATGGGTGACAAGGGTATCGTCGCCACCTCCCTGGTGTTCAACCTCATGCCGGTGGAAGTGTGGAGCGATCCCTTCGCCACCGGCGTGGATCGCAGCGCCACCGATCTCACCTCGAAAGGGGTGCGCTTTGCCTGGGACAGGATCTGGGGCAGCAACGTCTACGCCACCCTGACCAGCCGGGAAGTGGAGCTCGACGAGGAGCGCAGTGGCCAGCAATATGACCTGACCCACGGCACCCACTACGCCTCCATGCTGAGCCGCAATGGCAAGGTCCACGACCTGGCACTCTCCTACCAGTACCACTTCGGCGGCGACCAGTTGCTGGAGCCCGCCTTCCTCTACAAGGAGGCCCGCCTGGACGGGAGTGCGGAGAGCTTCAAGAACACCGGTCTGCAGCTGACCTATGCCAAGCGCGCCTCCCAGTGGTCCATCGTGAGCAACCTCTACGCCGGCAAGCGCAAGTATGACGAGGCGAATCCCCTGTTCGGCCAGCGCGCCGATGCCAGCGAGTTCGCCCTCAATGGCACCTTCTTCTGGCACAACCTGTTCGGCATCAAACCCCTTGCCGCCACCTTCACCGCAGCCTACTCCAGCGCCGACTCCGACATCGACTTCTACGATGCCGAGGCGCTTCGCTTCAGTACCGGGCTGCTTTACAACTTCTGACCCGCCCCAAGCAAGAAGGCCACCCCCGGGGTGGCCTCTTCATTTGCACAACCCTCGACCATCAGATGCCGAGGGAATCCAGCAGATCGTCGTGCTCGTTGCTCGCCGGCGCGGCCGCCGGTGCCGGTTTGGCTGACTGCTTGGCCTGGGCGATCAGCTCGTCGGGATCCACCTCCTCCTGCACGCCGCCATCATGGATCCGGATAAACTCCGTCTTGTCCATGGCCAGCTCCAGATAGAAGATGTTGTTGCTGGCGGTGAAGAAGGTCACCCGGCGGGTCTCGGGATTGTCGAGGTTGGTGTCGACGCTCAGCATCACCTGCTTGTTGAGCGCCAGCATCTTGGGCTGGTTCTGGGTGATGTGGGTCTGCAGCTCGCGCCCCACCTTGGTGGTGAAGCTGCCGACGATCTGGTTCATCAGCTCGCCCATGACGTTGCTCACCTCGTCCGAGGTGTGGGAGATGGCGAGATCCTCCTTGGAGAGCCCCATGCTCAGCATGTAGCTCTGGTAGAGCTCCATGGCCGCGGCGGCGGAGAAGTTGATCACCACCAGCCCGGAGAAGCCGCCGTCAAACAGCACGAAACAGCCGATGTCAGGCTTGAGGCAGGTCTTGCTGATCCGCTGCACCATGCCGGAGAAGCGCACCTGGGTCTGGGTCGCCGCACTCAATACGCTCGTCACCGAATTGCACAGGCTCAGCAGTACGTCCTCTGTGGTCAATACGGCATCATCCTCGGATCTTGTCACTATCATGGAACCTTCCTGCTGATCGAAATAATGGGGCTGTCACTCGTGTCGCCCATGTCACCATGCACCGACGCGATACGCTAACAGATTGCGTGATCCCGGTGCCCAAAGCGCGAGCCACCTCTCACTTGACTGGATTATCAGTCAGAAATGGCTGAAATCCATCCAGGGTAGCCAGACGGGTTTGCCAACTGGCAGCCGCCCCTTGCAAGGCCTGCTCCTCATAGGGAATGGCGGGACAGGCACCCCAGATGGGGCCGGGCCAGGCCGCATCCGAGCTGAAGCGGGCCACGTGGTGCAGGTGCAGCTGAGGCACCAGATTGCCGAGGGCCGCCACGTTGATCTTGTCCGGGCCGAGTGCCCGCTCCATCAGGGTGGCGACGGCGCAGGACTCCTGCATCAACTGCTGTTGCTGCTCGGGGGCCAGATGATGGATCTCCCGCAGGTTGGCGACCCGTGGCACCAGAATCAGCCAGGGATACTGGCTGTCTTTGGCCAGCAGGACGCGGCACAGGGGCAGATCCCCCAGTATCCGGGTATCCGCCTGAAGGCGGGGGTGCAATTCAAACATGGGGGCCTCGCTGATCAACATGGGCACATCGGGAATCAAAGATGTGCCCACGTTACTGCAACGGGGAGCAAACTTAAAGGCGCGGCACGGCCCAACCGATGAAGCGCTTGCGAAGCGCGGGGTCCGCCTGCAGGAAAAGCTGTTGCAACTGCCCTTCCAGGGCGCTGGCCGGCACGGAGGAGGCCCGGGGCGTCGCCACGGCGGCCGCAGTCACATCCGCCGCACCGGCGAGCACGGCAGGCCCCTCGCTGCGGTTGTACTCCATCAGCCTGGCATGCCAGTCCATGCCGATCTGCATCCCCTGCACCATCAGCGTATCCTGGCGCACCTCGAGGGGCTGCCCCCCCGCCACCAGGCCCAGGACAGGGGCCCTGGCGTAGCGTTCCATCCCGGCCTCGTCCGCAGGCACGGGAGCCTGCAGGCGCACCGACTGCCGGCGTGCCTCATAGCGAAGCACCTGAGGCTCGGAGCGAACCTGGCGATCGTTGTCGCTGCTGTTGCGACTCGGGATCACCCCCTCGTAGCGCACCAGCAGTTGCTGCTCCCCGTCGGCCAGCACGGCATGCTGCTCGTCCTGCACCTTGCCGGCGCTCACCGCCAGGATCTGGAAATCCCGGGGCACCTCGACCCTGACCTCGGCCTGCACACCGCCGCAGCACAGCAGCGCAACCCCTGCCCAACCCTGATGACGCTTCATTCCCTGACTCTCCTTTCGCGATGAAGGGCGCAGGGTAGCAGCCCCAGATGACAGAAAAATAACGGGATGCAGGCTCACCCCAGCAGATAATGGGGCCGCTCGGCAAACCACTGGGCCAGCACCTGCTTGAACAGCCGGATCTTGCGCGGCACCCGGCGCTGCTGGGCGTGCAGCACATGGATCGGGTGCAGGCCGGTCTGCCACTCCGTCAGCACGGCCACCAGCTCCCCTCGGGCCAGGCTGGCCTCCACCAGCATCAGTGGACACTTGGCAAACCCCATGCCCGCCCGGGCCAGTTGCAGCAGGGTGCTGTAGTGGTTGGCCCGCACTCGCCCCTGCACCAGGATGTGCGCCTCCTCCTCCCCCTGGCGAAAGTGCCACTGCTCCCAGTCCGGGTTGTGGCCCTGCAGCAGGCAGGAGCGCCCCCCCAGCTCATAGGGAGTGGCGGGGATCCCCTCCCGCGCCAGCAGGGCGGGGCTTGCCACCACCACATCCTTGAGCCTGCCGAGCGGCAGGGCCACCAGGTTGTCGGGGATCAGCTCCATGGCCCGCAGGGCAATGTCATTCTCCCCCTGGCTCATGTCGATCATGGCATTGGTGAAGTTGAGCTCGACCTGGACGCCGGGGCAGAGCTCGGCAAAACGGGCGAGCAGTTCGCTCACCATGCGGTCCCCCGTGCTGACCGGGCAGGTGAAGCGCAGGCGGCCGCTGTCCTCCTCGGTCAGGGCGCGGATCCCCTCCTCCGCCTCCCGGGCCAGGGCGAAGATCTCGCCGGCCTGCTGGTGAAGCACCCGCCCCGCCTCGGTCAGGCTGAGTCTGCGGGTCGTGCGCTGGAGCAGCTGGGCATTGAGGGCGGACTCCAGGGCGCTCACATGGCGGCTCAGCATCCCCTTGCTCACCCCCAGGGTATCGGCAGCGGCGGAGAAACTGCCCCGTTGCACCACTTCATAGAAACTGGCCAGGTGGGTGATATCCATCATTAGCACCAATATGGAAACAATGGGTTCATCATAAGCGCTTTTTCTCCCTTTTTATCCCGCTATCATCAACTCATCTCAACCAGGAGCGATAGATATGAAGATTGTGATTGTGGGTGCCTCCGGCACCATTGGCGCCGCCGTCAGCGAACTGCTTGCCCAGGATCACCAGGTGATCCGGGTCGGTCACAGCCAGGGGGATGCCAGAGTGGACATGCGCGACCCCGCCTCCATCAGAGCGCTCTTCGAGCAGGTCGGGTCCTTCGATGCCCTGGTGGTCGCCAGCGGCAGCGTCGCCTTCAATGCCCTGACCGAGATGACGGACGAGCAATGGCAGGTGGGGCTTCAGAGCAAGCTGATGGGCCAGATCAACCTGACCCGGGCCGCCATTGCCCACCTGAGCGACCGTGGCTCCATCACCCTCATCAGCGGCATTCTGAGCGAGGAGCCCATCCACTGGGGGGTGAGCGCCACCACCATCAACGGTGCCATCGAGCACTTCGTGAAAGGGGCCGCCTGCGAGCTGCCAAGGGGCATTCGCATCAACGTGGTGAGCCCCACCGTGCTGGAAGAGTCCATGGGCAAGTATGCCGACTTCTTCCCGGGCTTCGTGCCGGTACCCGCCGCCCGGGTGGCCCAGGCCTACAAGAAATCGGTACTGGGGGTACAGACCGGTCAGATCTTCCGGGTCAATGGCTGAGCGCTCCGGACAACCCAATGAAAACGGGCCCCGTCATGGGGCCCGTTTTGTCATCTGCGTTGCAAACGCCTCCCCTGCCACCGGCAAACGTTTGTGCGCCTGCGGCAAAAAAAGCGGTCGGCCTCAGTCGATCAGGCCGTACTGCTCCCGCAGTACCTCGATGATCTCCTGCTTCGGATTGGCACTGCGTACCAGCGGCTGACCGATGATCATCTCGGCGATCCCCACATAGGTGCGGGAGATATCCATCATCACCTCGGTGGGCAGCTTGTTGTCCCGGGCCAGGGCGAAGCGCTCGGGCATGCGGTTCTTGTTGAGCAGGATGTCCGGATCCGGGAAGTGGTTCAGCAGCCACTGGCGGAAGCCCTCTTTGGACTTCTCGATGATCTCGCCGCCGCGAAGGGCTGCGCCGTCCCAGATGCGGGAGCTGTCGGGGGTGCCCACTTCATCCATGTAGATGAGCTTCTCGCGACCGGCGGCATCGGTCACGTAACCGAACTCGAACTTGGTGTCGACGAAGACCTGATCCAGGGCAGCCAGCGCCTCGCTGATGACGTTGAAGCCCTCTTTGAGCAGCGCCTCGTAGTGGTCGATGTCCGCCGGGGAGCGGAAGCCGAAGGCCTGATGGTGGCGCTCGATGTCGCCGCGGGAGACGTTGACGTCGTCCGCTTCCGGCACGCCATCCAGCCCCTTGAGGATCCCCTTGGTGGACGGGGTGATGAGGATCTCGGGCAGCTTCTGATCCTTCTTGAGCCCTTCCGGCAGGGTGATGCCGCAGAATTCCCGCTCACCATCCTTGTAGGCACGCCACATGGAGCCGGTGATGTACTGGCGGGCAATGGCCTCGATCATCACGGGACGGGCTTTTTGCACGATCCAGACGAAGGGGTGCGGGATGTCCAGGATGTGGCTGTCCGCCAGCCCCTGCTCCTTGAACAGCTTGAACCAGTGGCTGGAGATGGCATTGAGCGCCGCGCCCTTGCCCGGCACGCCGTTCAGACCGTCCACCCCTTGCCAGATGCAGTCGAAAGCCGAGATGCGATCACTGATCACCATGAGGGCCAGGGGCGTATCGGCCGGCACATCATAGCCTTTCTCCCGAATGAGCCGGGCACTGTCTGCCGGGGTCAACCAGTAGACGCTGCGCACTTTGCCGGAATGGACAGGTTTATCGGTACGGATCGGCAAATCGTCGTTCACCGCCAATACTTGATCTGCAAGACTCATGGCTAATAACACTTCCTGTTGTGGGACTAGTTAGGCAGGGGCACCAGACCCCTGTCTGTGGGGGATTCACATCATCAGGTACTCAGGCCCGGGGCAACCGGCTCGGCACGCTGGCCCTGCGGCAACCCGGACATAACAAAACAGGGGCGCGAGGCCCCTGTTTCCATGCTTACTTCGCCCCCTGATCGGCCAAGCCCTTGGCAAAGGCCTCGGACAGGCTGATGTACATCTGGGAGATGACACCGGATGCGACAGGCTTCTTGTCCTTGTCGAACAGGGTGATGGAGGTCTTGCCGCCCGTCATCTCGCCGAGCTGGAAGCGATACTTGTCTTCCTCGAGCTTGAACGGTTCCGCTCCCTTGGCCTTCCAGAACTCGCTGTCCGGCTCGTCGTACTCCACGTCGATCCAGCCCAGGGACTGCTGGGTATCCTTGATGGTGAAACCATAGGCAGGCAGCACCTGATTGAGGCGGCGCCACACCTGGTCAAACGACCCTTCGGCAATCCAGGCGCTCAGCTCGTTGTTGTCCAGACCCAGCTCCAGCCCCATGCCATCGCTGGACTTGTGCTGTTCACGGGCCTTGAGCTGCTTGTCGTAATAGAGGGAGAACTGGTTCAGGGCGCGGGTAGCATAACGCTGAGCGTCCGCCGGCGTCAGCACAGTGCTGGTCTCGCCGTCGATGGTCTCTTCGTGATCCAGCACCCGTACCGACATCTTGATGGCGTGGCGCTGCACATCGTTGCGCAGGGTGAACTGGTAACGCTGACGGATCTTGAAGTCATCGTCATCTTCCGCCCAGCCATCGAGCACCGCGGAGTTGTCAAACCAGCCGGTCTGCAAGACGCCGTCCTGCTGGTCCAGCTTCTCGGTGGTGACCTTGTGTTCGGCCAGGAAGTTCATCAGGAAGGCCCAGGTATCGCGCTCCACGCTCTGGGAAGTGCTGAGGGCATAGAAGGCGACGGTCGGCTCGCTGGCATTGGCCACCACCTGGCTGCCGGGCACCACGGTGAGCAACTGGGCGGGCGGACGCACGTCCACCTTGGCCCCGAGGGCGCCCTCACGGCTGCTCTCGGGCAGGGCCGGAATGTCGAAATTGCTGTTAAAGGCGGGGGTACTCAACCCGGCGGGCACAAGGAAGGCGCGGCCTTCGAGGCGGCTCTCTTCATACTCGAAGCCACGGTTGGCCATTTTGCGTTCCTGGGGTGAGCTGCAGGCAGCCAGCACGGCCACCGTCGCGACACTCAGTACCAGGCGCACTGCATTTCCCTTTCCATTTGCTTTAAACACTCGCCATCAACTCCGCAGTCGTCAGTGCTCGCGCCATCGCCGCTTCCCCCTCGGGGGTGAGATCGGTCAGGGGCAGACGCAAGGTCGCCGTCGCCATCAATCCCAGCCGGGCACAGGCCCATTTCACCGGGATGGGACTCGGTTCACAGAACAGAGTCTGATGCAACGGCATCAATCGATTGTTGATGTCATGAGCCTGCCCGGCATCACCGGCCAGGGCAGCACGACACATGTCGGCCATCTGGGGCGCCGCAATATTGGTGGTGACCGAAATGACACCATCGCCCCCTTGCAGCATAAAATCACATCCGCTGGCGTCATCGCCACTATAAAGCGCGAAATCCGGCCCGCACAGTTCGCGCAGCAGCGGGGTACGGCCAAGATCGCCAGTCGCTTCTTTCAAACCTATGATGCCGGGCACCTTGGCCAGACGGGCCACCGTCTCGGGTTTGAGGTCACAGCAGGTGCGACCGGGCACATTATAGAGAATTTGAGGCAGACCACTAGCCTCGGCGATCGCACAATAGTGACGATAGAGGCCTTCCTGGGTGGGTTTGTTGTAATAGGGGGTAACCGAGAGACCCGCCACCACGCCCATGGTGGCGAAACGCCGGGAAAGGGCGATGGCGTGAGCAGTATTGTTGGAGCCGCAGCCCGCGATGACGGGAATGCGTCCGGCGGCGTACTCCACCGTCTTCTCAACCACGGCGATATGTTCCTGCTCGCTCAGGGTGACCGACTCTCCCGTGGTTCCCACGGCGACGATGGCGCTGGTCCCGGCATCCACATGATATTCCACCAGCGCTGCCAGACTGACCCAATCGATGTCGCCCGAGGGCAGCATGGGGGTAACGAGCGCAACAATACTACCGCGTAACATGGATAATTCTCCCGATTTTCAGGGGCGTAATGGTAAAGCTGCCCCTTTTGAAAAACAAGGGAGGCACGGGACAAGCCGTGTTACCATCCGGCACAAAACGTATGAATGCACGCGCGCGCAAGAGGCCTCCCAGCAGGGTACCGGCACCCGCGGTCAACGCATTCTCAATAATGGACGAGAGACGATTTATGACTCACTACCTGGTCGTAACGGCCATCGGCACGGACAGGCCTGGCATCGTCAATGAGGTGACCCGTCACGTCAGTGGCTGCGGTTGCAACATTGTCGACAGCCGTCTTGGCATCTTCGGCAACGAATTCACCTTCATCATGCTGCTGTCCGGTGACTGGAACAGCCTGATGCAACTGGAAATCAGCCTCCCACTGCGCAGCCAGGAGTGGGATCTCATCACCATGATGAAACGCACCGAGCGCCACCACTCCCTGCAATATGACATCAGCGCCAGCGCAGAGGTGCTGATCCGGGATCAGCCGGGCATCGTAAGTCAGTGCACCCAGTTCTTCAGCGATCACGGCTGGGACATCCAGGCCATGCAGACCATCACCCTGGAACAGCAGCCCTTCAACCTGCTCAAGGCGAACTTTCAGTTGAATCTCTCCAAGCAGGGAGAAGAGCCCGGTTCGAAGACGGCCTTCGCCGATTTCTGTCGTGGACTGGGCGCCGAGTCGTTCGAATTCATCGTCAATCACAAGTACGCCTGACGGCGTTTATCCGAGGAGACCCCATGTCACCACTAGAAGCTGGTACCCAGGCCCCCGATTTCTCCCTCTCCGATCAGGACGGCAATCAGGTTCGCCTCGCCGATCTGCGCGGCAAGAAGGTGCTGATCTATTTCTACCCCAAGGCGATGACCCCGGGTTGCACCACCCAGGCCTGCGGTCTGCGCGACGTCAATAGCGAGCTGGCTGCCCTCAATGTGGTGGTGCTCGGCATCAGCCCGGACAGCGCCAAGCGCCTGAAAAAGTTCGAGGAGCGCGACAACCTCAACTTCCGCCTGCTGGCCGATGAGGATCACGCGGTGGCCGATGCCTTTGGCGTCTGGGGTCCGAAGAAGTTCATGGGCAAGGAGTATGACGGCATTCATCGCCTGAGCTTCCTCATCGATGAAGAGGGCAAGGTTGCCCATCGCTTCGACAAGTTCAAGACCAGCGATCACCATCAGGTGGTGCTCGACCTCGTCAAGGGCTAAGCCACCAGCGGCATTGTTGCAGGGCTCGCCATGGCGGGCCCTCCTCGTTTCACCACGGCATCAGCCCCCACTCTCTGGCGGCTCACCAGGGCGCCTCTTACCCCTTTTTCTCGCCAACCTCCCCTCTCAGATCAAAAAATTCATCCTGGATATGGGTTAACGTGACCCCAGATTCATTTTCCAGCGAGACAGCCCATGAACATGAGCCACACCGAACGCCTGATCCTGAGCAACCAGTACGAGATCCTGGCCAAACTCAATCCGGAAAAGGCGGCGTTTTACCAGCGTGCCAGCACCATCGTCGAGCGCGGCTACTGCCTGCAGATCCTCGAGCTGGAGAAGAGCTTCGGCCACCTGGATCTCGCCACCTGCCAGGAGGTGCTGGACACTCTGGAACTGCACCATGCACTGGCCATCTCCTGGGGCAACCTGGATGCCAGCGCCCGGGCCGATGTCAACGAGAGCCGCCTTGCCTTCAACGGCTACAGCCGCAGCCAGGAGCGGGAACTGGCGGATTACGTCTGCTTCCTGCTGGAAGTGGACAAGCGCTTCCCCGAACTGCCCTGCCCCTGCGATGAGCTCTCCAGCGACATCGCCATGCGGGACAAGTACCAGCGCATGCTGGCGGTCTGGCGTCAGTGCCCCCGTCAGTACAAGCTATCCATCCAGGAGATCAGCAAAGTGCTGGCCGCCTGAATGTGAAAAAGGCGCCTGAGGGCGCCTTTGTCGTCAGTCTGACTTCGGAAAGTCATTCGTAGAGGAAGGATTTGTCTAGCTGCTTGAAGGCGGCGTTGAGGGTATCGGCCAGCTCTTCGTAGCGGGGACGCGCCACCAGCTGACGTTGACCGCCTTGCTCGTTCATCTTGCCGTTTATCTCCCGATACCAGGTGGCGAGGGAGGGGGGTAGCCGGGTATCGGCGCGCTGGCCGAGCCAGTAGTACCCTTGTAGCGGCAGGCTGAGCAGGAAGAGCACGGACGCCATCACGGAGGGCCAGTAATGAAGCTCGCCAAACTGGAACTGCACCATGACGCTGAGCACCGCCAGTGCCGGGATCACCTTGAGGGCGAATTCGGTGGCCTTGATCACCCGATTCTCCGGGAACATGGAATTAAGCTCGGGACGGCGCGGCCAAAGAGTCATATAATGACGGCCTTGCTGTAATTTAGTTCCAAAAATGTTCATGCTCATGCTACCTCCGAGCTCTTTTCGAACGCATTAACGGCAAAACCTCGACAATATTTGAGAGGCAATAACAAAGGTTGAGGATGACTTTGTTATTTTTCAACAATCAGGTTATCCTTTGTACGCCCATTTTTACGCTGGGGCACGGCCACTGACCAGTCAGGGACGTCTGAATATCGGGTCTTGTATCACTATACAAGGGGCAAGCAACAGATTGCCAACCCTCATAAGGATAAGTTGATAGTTTTTGGACGCACCGCGTCCGGCGCATCCTCCAACCCAACCCAATCTGCGATAGGATTTATTCATGAGTAAGCTGGTTCTTGTTCTTAACTGTGGCAGCTCGTCCCTGAAGTTTGCTGTCATTGACGCAATCACCGGTGATGACCTGCTGTCCGGCCTGGCCGAATGCTTCAACCTCGACGACGCCCGCATCAAGTGGAAGCTGAACGGCGAGAAAGGCAACGCTGATCTGGGTGCCGGTGCCGCTCACCAGGAAGCGCTGGACTTCATCGTTCACAAGATCCTGCCGCTCAACCCGGAACTGTCCAAGAACCTGATCGCCATCGGCCACCGCGTGGTACACGGCGGCGAGCGTTTCACCTCCTCCGTTCGCATCTGTGATGACGTCATTGCCGGCATCGAAGCCGCCATTCCTTACGCACCGCTGCACAACCCGGCTCACCTGATCGGTATCCGTGCCGCCCTGAAGGTCTTCCCGGAGCTGGCCGAGAAGAACGTGGCCGTGTTCGACACCGCCTTCCACCAGACCATGCCGGAAGAAGCCTTCCTGTACGCCCTGCCGTACAAGCTCTACAAGGAGAACGGCATCCGTCGCTACGGCGCCCACGGCACCAGCCACTACTACATCAGCCTGGAGGCCGCCAAGCAGCTGAACAAGCCGGTGGAAGAGCTGAACATCATCAACTGCCACCTGGGCAACGGCGGCTCCGTCTGCGCCATCAAGAACGGCCAGTCCGTCGACACCTCCATGGGCCTGACCCCTCTGGAAGGCCTGGTGATGGGTACCCGTTCCGGTGACATCGATCCGGCCATCATCTTCTTCCTGCACGACAAGCTGGGCATGAGCGTTGCCGAGATCAACACCATGCTGACCAAGGAATCCGGCCTGCAGGGTCTGACCGAAGTCACCTCCGACTGCCGTTTCGTTGAAGACAACTACGACAGCAAGGAAGAAGCCAAGCGCGCCATGGACGTGTACTGCTACCGTCTGGCCAAGTACATCGGTGCCTACGCCGCCGCCATGGACGGTCGTCTGGATGCCGTGGTCTTCACCGGCGGCATCGGCGAGAACTCCGCCCCGATCCGTGAGATCACCCTGAACAAGCTGGGCCTGCTGGGCTTTGACGTCGACCACGACGCCAACCTGAAGGCTCGCTTCGGCAAGGGCGGCGAGATCACCAAGGCTGGTTCCACCAAGGCCCTGGTTATCCCGACCAACGAAGAGTGGGTCATCGCCCACGACGCGCTGGAACTGGTCGGCGCATAAATTAGCTGTAGAGCAAGGCCGCCCCAGGGCGGCCTTTTCCTGATCCCAAAAAATGAACAAGGGGTAATAAGTGGCACGCACTATTATGCTCATCCCGGTCGGCACTGGTGTCGGCGTAACCTCCGTGAGTCTTGGCGTCGTTCGCGCCATGGAACGTCACGGTGTCAATGTCAGCTTCTTCAAACCGGTCGCCCAGCCGCGTCCGGGTGAAACCGGTACCGAGCGCTCCACCGCCGTGATCCGCGCCGCTGCCAACATCAATCCGCCCGAGCCGTTTGCCCTCTCCTACGCCGAGAACATGATCACCTCCAGCAACACCGACATCCTGCTGGAAGAGATCGTGGCCCGCTTCGAAGAGCACGTGAAGAGCAGCGGCGCCGAAGTGGTGGTGATCGAGGGCCTGGTTCCGACCGACAAGCAACCCTTTGCCAACAAGCTGAACTACGACGTCGCCAAGGCGCTGGACGCCGACATGGTGTTCGTGACCCATCCGGGCAACGACTCCAGCCAGAAGCTCAAAGAGCGCATCGAGCTGGCCTGCTCCAACTTCGGTGGCGTCAACAACCCGCGCATCGTGGGCTGCGTCATCAACAAGGTGGGTGCCCCGGTTGACGAGCACGGCGTGACCCGTCCCGACCTGACCGAGATGTTCGAAGCGCACCACCACGGCGCCGATACCGGCCACAACCTGGAAGTGCTGCAGGTCTTCGGCAAGAGTCCGCTGCGCATCCTCGGCTGCATTCCCTGGAACACCCAGCTGATCGCACCGCGCGCCAAGGATCTCGCCAAGCACCTGGCCGCCAAGATCATCAACAAGGGTGAGCTGGAAAGCCGCCGCCTGCAGACCGTGACCTTCTGCGCCCGCTCCATCCACAACATGATCGAGCACTTCCGTCCGGGCAGCCTGCTGGTGACTTCCGGCGACCGCTCCGACGTCATCGTCTCCGCCTGCCTCTCCGCCATGAACGGCGTCAAGCTGGGTGCCCTGCTGCTGACCGGCAACTACCACCCGGAACCGCAGGTGATGGCCCTGTGCCAACAGGCCATGGCCACCGGTCTGCCGATCATGATCACCGGCACCAACACCTGGCAGACCGCCGTCAGCCTGCAGAACTTCAACGTCGACATCCCGGAAGATGACCGCGAGCGTATCGAGCTGGTGCAGGACTACGTTGCTGGTCACATCGACAAGCACTGGATCGAGTCTCTCTCCGCCAAGTCCACCCGTTCCCGTCGCCTGAGCCCGCCGGCTTTCCGCTACCAGCTGACCGAACTGGCCCGTCAGGCCAACAAGCGCGTCGTGCTGCCGGAAGGGGAAGAGCCGCGGACCATCAAGGCTGCCGCTATCTGTGCCGAGCGTGGCATAGCCCGTCCGGTCCTGCTGGGCAACCCGGAAGAGATCCGTCGTGTTGCCGAACAGCAGGGCGTGGTACTGACCGACCGCGTCGAGATCATCGATCCGGTTGCCGTACGCGAGCGCTATGTGGCTCGTCTGGTCGAGCTGCGCAAGAACAAGGGCATGACCGAAGTGGTTGCCCGCGAGCAGCTGGAAGACAACGTGGTACTGGGTACCATGATGCTGGAGCGCAACGAGGTCGACGGTCTGGTATCCGGCGCCGTGCACACCACGGCCAACACCATCCGTCCGCCGATGCAGATCATCAAGACCGCCCCGGGCTCTTCCCTGATCTCCTCCATCTTCTTCATGCTGCTGCCGGATCAGGTGCTGGTCTACGGTGACTGCGCCATCAACCCGGATCCCACCGCCGAGCAACTGGCCGAGATCGCCATCCAGTCCGCCGACTCCGCTGCCGCCTTCGGCATCGAGCCGCGCGTGGCCATGATCTCCTACTCCACCGGCACCTCCGGCGCCGGCGCCGATGTAGAGAAAGTGCGTGAAGCCACCGAGCTGGCCAAGGCCAAGCGTCCCGACCTCATCATCGACGGCCCGCTGCAGTACGATGCGGCCATCATGGAGAACGTCGCCAAGTCCAAGGCACCGAACTCCCCGGTTGCCGGCAAGGCCACCGTGTTCGTCTTCCCGGATCTCAATACCGGCAACACCACCTACAAGGCGGTACAGCGCTCCGCCGAGCTGGTCTCTATCGGCCCCATGCTGCAAGGCATGCGCAAGCCGGTCAACGACCTCTCCCGTGGCGCCCTGGTGGACGACATCGTCTACACCATCGCCCTGACCGGCATCCAGGCAGCCCAGGCTGAGTAATCGACCCGCAGTCCGATGCAATGAAAAACCCGCCGAGAGGCGGGTTTTTTTATGGTTCGCGCCCAGAAATGTTGATCCGCAAGATCAGGTCGGGATCCCGTCCGGATCCACGGACAGATCCGCGTTCCGCCCTTGGCAAGGCACGAGGGATAAGCAAACGCTCACACCCTCGCCAGGGGATTGCACAAATGCGATCCAGCCAGGATCAAATTGAAATATCCCTTTAAGATCATGCGACTAACGCCAGACACACCGCTAATCTACAGAGTTTTCCACAGCTTTTGTGGATAGTTTACCGATCATTTGAAAGAAAATGACAGGTGAAGACCCTCCCTTCCCCCTTCTCTTTCACCCCCTCGATAACCTCCTGATGCTGTGGCCAGCATCCCTACCGGCCCCCCCACTTGCCCGCAACGCTGCCAGACACGAAAAAGGGCTCCGAAGAGCCCTTGAACAGCTATTTTCACATCCGGCCACATCAGGGACGCAGGGATTTGTCCGCCCGGGAGATGCCACAGACACCGGAGCGCACCACTTCGATGATCTCGTTGGTCTGGGCAGCCGTCTTGATGAAGGCGTCCAGCTTTTCGCTGGTCCCGACGAGCTGCACCGTGTAGAGCTCGGGGGTGACGTCGACGATCTGGCCACGGAAGATGTCCGCCAGCCGCTTCAGTTCGTCACGTGCACCACCGGCGGCGCGCGCCTTGACCAGCGCGATCTCCCGCTCGATGTGCTCACCCTCGCTCAGGTCACACACCTTGAGCACGTCCACCAGCTTGTGCAGCTGCTTCTGGATCTGCTCCAGCACCCGCTCATCCCCCATGGTGACGATGGTCATGCGGGACAGAGTGGGATCCTCGGTGGGGGCCACCGTCAGGGTCTCGATGTTGTAGCCGCGCTGGGAGAAGAGGCCTACCACACGGCTCAGGGCGCCGGATTCGTTCTCCAGCAGAACGGAAATTATATGTCTCATCAGGTTCTCTCCGTCTTGCTCAGCCACATCTCGTCCATGGCACCAAATTTGATCTGCATCGGATAGACGTGCTCGTCCGGATCGACCGAGATGTCCATGAACACCAGTCTGTCCTTCATGGCAAAGGCCTTCTCCATGGCGCTCTCCAGCTCCGCCGGATCGCTCACCGCAATGCCGACGTGGCCATAGGCTTCCGCCAGCTTGACGAAGTCAGGCAGGGATTCCATGTAGGAGTGGCTGTGACGGCCACCGTAGAACATCTTCTGCCACTGCTTGACCATGCCCAGCGCACGGTTGTTGATGGAGATGATCTTGATGGGCACCCCGTACTGCATGCAGGTGGAGAGCTCCTGGATGTTCATCTGCACCGAGCCGTCGCCGGTGACGCAGCAGACCACCGCATCCGGGTTGGCAAACTGGGCGCCCATGGCGGCGGGAATGCCAAAGCCCATGGTGCCGAGACCACCTGAGTTGATCCACTGACGTGGTTTGGCAAACGGGTAGTAGAGGGCGGCAAACATCTGATGCTGGCCCACGTCGGAGGCGACGAACGCCTCCCCCTTGGTCACCTTGTAGAGAGTCTCGATGACCTGCTGCGGCTTGATCAGGGTGGGATGGGTTTCGTAGGCCAGGCAGTTGCGGGAGCGCCACTGGCCGATCTGGCTCCACCAGTCCGCCAATACCTGCTTGTCGTTGTCGAAACCACACTCGCGAATCACTTCCAGCATCTGCTCCAGCACGGTTTCCACCGAGCCGACGATGGGCACATGAGCCTGCACCGTCTTGGAGATGGAGGTGGGATCGATGTCGATGTGGACTATGGTGGCATTCGGGCAGAACTTGGCCACGTTGTTGGTCACGCGGTCATCGAAGCGGGCACCCACGGCGAAGATGAGATCCGCGTTGTGCATGCTCTTGTTCGCTTCGAAGGTGCCGTGCATGCCGAGCATGCCGATGAACTGCGGATGGGTGCCGGAGAAGGCGCCCAGTCCCATGAGCGTGGTGGTCACCGGCAGGTTCAGCAGCTCCGCCAGCTTGGTCACCAGGTGATCCGCATTGGCGTTGATGGCGCCGCCACCCACGTACATGACCGGGCGGCTCGCCTCGGTCAGCAGCTTGGCAGCCCGCTTGATCTGGCCCTTGTGTCCCGCCTTGGTCGGATTGTAGGAGCGCAGGGAAACGGACTCGGGATACTGATAGGGGAACTTCTCTTTCGGATTCTGCACGTCTTTAGGCAGATCCACCACCACGGGCCCCGGGCGGCCACTGGCGGCAATGTAATAGGCCTTCTTGATGGCCTCGGGAATGTCGCTGGCTTTCTTGCACAGGAAGCTGTGCTTCACCACCGGGCGGGAGATGCCGATCATGTCGGTCTCCTGGAACGCATCCTCCCCGATCATGCTGGTCGGCACCTGGCCGGACAGGATCACCAGGGGAATGGAATCCATGTAGGCGGTTGCGATCCCCGTGATGCAGTTGGTGGCGCCGGGACCCGAGGTCACCAGCACAGTGCCCACCTTGCCGGTGGAGCGGGCGTAACCGTCCGCCATGTGCACTGCGGCCTGCTCGTGCCGCACCAGGACATGCTCCATCTTGCCGTTTTCGAAGAGAGCGTCATAGATGTCGAGCACTGAGCCACCAGGGTAGCCGAAAACGTGTTCCACTCCCTGATCTTCCAGCGCTCTAACCACCATCTGGGCGCCTGATAACATCTCCATGATAAAGCCCTCCAGGCTTTGCTCCGTTAAGCGAAAGCTATCGACAGTCCGCTGCTTCCCGGCAGCGCCGATCCGAGTCTTGTTGTTGTCTGCAGGCAGATCAGGCGAGTTCGGAGCCGTCGATAGTAGAAAAATAGGGGTTTTCCATCATTCACCCGAAAAGCGGGTGAAAAACCAACTTAACCCGCCCGTGAACGCTTGTCCACGGCTTTGTCTGGCCATAACAGTCATAAATTTCAAACAGCTATTAACATTCAGTGACTTGGCCACCAGACGGGCAACAAAGAGGGGCCCTGGGGGGAACAACCAGCGGATCATGCTGCCCGCGTCGGTCAGGAACAAAATAAACGGCCCACCCCGAGGGGGTGGGCCGTCAAAAACTGGCTGGTTTCACTGCTCGTCTTCGGGTTCTGCCAGCCAGATCTGCTGATCCGGATCCGTCTCTTCGCAGACCGAGATGCTGACACCCATGTCGAGCAGCTCATGCAGGGTGAGATTGTCTGCCAGGGTCATGGTGTCGCCGTTTTCATTGGTAAAGCGCATGGTGTCCGTCCTCTCCGTGGTGGGATCGACTCAGTTTAGTCAAAGGCGCTGAGTTGGGATAACCAGGGACGCTCCTGGCCGGTACGGCTGGCAAGCTCCCCCAGGCTGTCACACACCTCCTCCGGAAAGAGAGTCCTGCCCCAGAGGCGGCGGGAGAGCGCCCCCACCTCCTCCCCGGCACCGGCCAGCAACCAGTCGGCCAGCTCTCCTGCCACATCGGGATAGCGTACTCTGCCAGGAGAAGGGGCCTCCAGCCAGCTTCGCACCGCATTGGCATCCAGGCTGTCCATCAACTGGGCCAGCCCCATCAGTTCCAGGGTCCTGCCGTTGGTCAACTGCTCGAACTGGCCACCCAGGGGTTTGACCAGCAGCTTCTTGCCGAGGGAGAGCGCCTCGGAGGCAAGCTCGAATCCCGCATTGCTGATGACCCCGCGACAACCGGCCAGCGCCAGCTTGAACCCCTCTCTTGCCTGAGGTTCAAAGCGGATGTTGCGCCACTCGCTGCGCTTGCGCACCTCGGGATGGAAGCAGATGAACGACTGCGGGCTGAAACGCGACAACAGGGCCGCGATCGTCTCTGTCTGCTCGAATGGCAGATAGACCAGGACCTGCTGGTTGTCCGGCACCGGCTCGAGGGGATCGACGATGGGAGGCAGCAGGGGCTGGCCGAAATGGAACCAGTGCAGTCCCAGGGACTGGCGTACCGGCGCAAAATGGCGCATCAGCTGGCGGTTGAAGCCGCTCTCTCCCCAGCGCGGAATGGGCCAGTCGAAGCTCGCCTGATGGCTGATGGTGAGGCTGGGTTTGCCCCAGCGGCGAGCAGCATGGGCACTGAGCGGCTCGAAGTCGCTGATGACCAGATCGTACTCGCGACAATCGAGGGTACGCAGATCTTGCCAGAAACGCAGGGGAGAGAGTCCCTTGAGGGTACGCCAGCCCGAGATGCGCCCCTGATGGCTGGCGAAAGTGATACCGGGGAAGGTGCGATAATCCCCGAACTCCCCCATTTCGAAGTAGCCGTCGGCGGCGCGCCCACTGAACAGATAATCCACCGCCACGCCCCTGCTCTTCAATGCGCGCGCCAGGGTCCGGCTGCGACTGATATGGCCGTTGCCGGTCCCCTGAACGCCGAACAGTATCCTCATCCCTGGCTCCAACCCAGCGCCCAGAGGGCGCAACCACCACCAAGCAGCGCCCCGGCCACCAGATCGCTCAGATAATGCACCCCGAGCAGCAGGCGGGACGCCCCCACCAGCGCGGCCCAGACAAACAGCAGCGGTGCCCAGAGCGAGAAACTGGCGGCCAGTACGGTCGCCATCAGAAAGGCGGCCGCGGTATGGCCCGAGGGCAGGCTGTAACGATCCGACGGGGTGATGAAGACAGGCAGCCCTGCCGGGCGCTGGCGTTTGAGGGCATTCTTGAGCAGCAGGTAGAGCGGCAACTCGAGGGCAAACGCCCAGAGCGCCACCCTGACCGCCTCCTGCCCGGCGCTCCCCTGCCACCAGAGCAGGCAGGCCGCCACGGCATAGAGGGGGCCGTCACCGGTACGGGAGACAAGCCGGCTTATCCTGGCCTGCGGCTGATTGTAGGGGTGGAGCAGGCAGACACGGCACACCCGCAGGTCCCATTGCTGGATCTTGTTCATCACGGCCCTCCTTTGCATCCTGAGTGCAGACTAGGAGGGCGGCATGACACTTCGTTGACGCCCAGATAACAGATTGATGAAAAAAAGGGCCCAGGGGCCCTTTTTCATCCGTCATCCCGAAAAAGTCAGTTCAGGGCACCGCGCAGGCCGTTTTCCATCAGGCGGCAGTTGTGGGCGGCGAGGCGGCTCATGAAGTGCTCATCCACCGTCAGGCCAAACACCTGCTCGTAGAGATCCTTCATCACGAAAGGCTGCCACATCATGCTGAGGAAGGAGATCTTCAGCATCTCGGGGTCCAGGTTGTCCGCCAGCTGGCCGTTGGAGCGCATGGATTCGAGCAGGGCATCGAACTGGGGAAGTTGGCGATCCAGCAGGCGGCTCAGCACAAAATCACGCCCCGGGCTCTTTTCAGTGGACAATGCGCTGGAGATGGCGGAGGTCAGCTCGCTGTTGGGCGCCATCACCTGATAGTAGGTATTGAGCAGATCGGTCAGGCTGCGGTTGCTGCTCTCGTCGTGCCAGGCTTGCTCGAGGGGCTCGGCCACATCCCCCAGCACCGCCTTGTAGAGGCCTTCCTTGCTGCCGAAGTAGTAGTGGATCATCGCCAGATTGGAGCCTGCCAGCTCGGCAATCTCGCGGGTCGTCACCTTGCTGTAGGGGGTGTTGAGAAAACGTTCGCGTGCGGCGGCAAGCAGCTTGTCACGAATGTCGGAACGTCCGACTGGACGGCCAGGTCTGCGTTTTTCCATGGAATACCTCAGATAATTCAGCAAGGGCTGATAAGTCGATCTGATTGTGCGGGTGATCGAGTACAGCAGGAATGACCAGATAATCAGGCATGAACCGAATATGGGACAAGAGAATTTGCACTCCTTTACAATCCGATTAAATAAACCAGTGGATTGAACCTGTCCATTCCGGTTGACACAGCATAAAAATCTCGTTATTGGTAGTAGCGTTATCGACTGGAAGGATTGAGACATCATGCGTATTGCCGCTCCGCTACTACTGCTCTCCCTAATCGCGACTCCTCGCGCGGGATCCTTGTAGCCGGGCTAAGGCATAGCCGGAATTTACAGAAACCCGTGCACCCCGCACGGGTTTTTTTATGCCATGCAGGATGCACGCAGCGAACTTAGGAAGAGGGAAGTCACATGTCAGATCGGGTCATCATATTCGACACCACCTTGCGTGATGGTGAGCAGGCGCTGTCGGCCAGCTTGACGGTCAAGGAGAAGCTGCAGATCGCCCAGGCGCTGGAGCGGCTCGGTGTCGATATCATGGAAGTGGGTTTCCCCGTCTCCTCCCCCGGCGATTTTCAATCGGTTCAGACCATCGCCCGTCACATCAAGAACAGCCGGGTCTGCGCCCTGGCTCGCGCCCTGCAAAAAGACATCGATGCCGCCGGCGAAGCCTTGAAAGTGGCAGAGGCATTTCGCATCCATACCTTCATCTCCACCTCCTCCATCCACGTGGAGAGCAAGCTGAAAAAGAGCTTCGAAGACGTGCTGGAGATGGGGGTCGGCGCCATCAAGCACGCCTTGCGCTACACCGATGACGTGGAGTTCTCCTGCGAGGATGCGGGCCGCACCCCGATAGACAACCTGTGCCGCATGGTGGAAGCCGCCATCAAGGCCGGCGCCCGCACCATCAACATTCCTGACACCGTGGGCTACACGGTGCCGACCGAATTCTCCGGCATCATCCACACCCTGTTCAACCGGGTACCCAACATCGACAAGGCCATCATCTCGGTGCACTGCCACGACGATCTGGGCCTCTCGGTGGCCAACTCCATCAGTGCCGTGCAGATGGGGGCCCGCCAGATCGAGTGCACCATCAACGGCATCGGCGAGCGTGCTGGCAACTGCTCTCTGGAAGAGGTGGCGATGATCCTGAAAACCCGCGCCGACCTGCTCGGGGTACACACCAACATCCGCCACAGCGAGATCCACCGCACCAGCACCCTCGTCAGTCAAATCTGCAACATGCCGGTGCAGCCCAACAAGGCCATCGTCGGCGCCAACGCCTTCTCCCACAGCTCAGGCATCCATCAGGATGGCGTGCTCAAGGCGAAGAACACCTATGAAATCATCACCCCCGAGAGCATCGGTCTCACCCAGAACAACCTCAACATGACCTCCCGCTCCGGCCGCCACGTCATCAAGCACCGGATGGAGAGCATGGGCTACGCCGAGAGCAGCTACGACCTCGACGATCTCTACGCCAAGTTCCTCACCCTGGCCGACAAGAAGGGCCAGGTGTTCGACTACGACCTGGAGGCCCTCGCCTTCTTCAGCCAGATCCACGAGGAGCCCGAGCACTTCAAGCTGGAGTACCTTGGCGTGCAGAGCGGCAGCTCGGTGCTCGCCACCGCCTCGGTCAAACTCAAGGTAGGCCAGGATCTGGTGTGCGAGGCCGCCACCGGCAACGGCCCGGTGGATGCGGTCTACCAGTGCATCAACCGCATCACCGGCTACGAGATCCGCATCGACAAATACGAACTCAAGGGCAAGGGCGAGGGCAAGAACGCCCTCGGCCAGGTGGACATCGTCGCCGAATACAAGGGGCGCAAGTTCCACGGCATGGGGCTGGCCACCGACATCATCGAATCCTCGGCCCAGGCCCTGGTCCACGTGATCAACAGCATCTGGCGCGCGGACCAGGTGGCCGAGCAGATGGAGCGCAACCACACCATCAAATCGGAAACCGTCTGAGCCCGCCGCCGGACAAGATGACAGCATGACATGGGGAGGACCGGGGCCTGGGCAGTGGTCCGGACCGGCCTCCCGGATGAAACGGAATCACACTATCAAGACGGAGAGAGTATGAGCAGTTATCGGATCGCAGTATTGCCGGGTGACGGCATTGGCCCGGAAGTGATGGCAGAGGCCATCAAGGTACTGGAAAAGGTGCAGACCAAATTCGGCTTCTCCCTCGACTATGACCGTCACGACGTCGGCGGCATCGCCATCGATAACCACGGCACACCGCTGCCCCAGAGCACGATCAAAGGCTGCGAAGCGGCCGATGCGGTGCTGTTCGGGTCGGTGGGTGGCCCCAAGTGGGAGCACCTGCCGCCCAACGATCAGCCGGAGCGCGGTGCCCTGCTGCCCCTGCGTGCCCACTTCAAACTGTTCTGCAACCTGCGCCCGGCCCGCATCTACACCGGTCTGGAGCAGTTCTCCCCGCTGCGTGCCGACATCTCCGATCGCGGCTTCGACATCGCCTGCGTGCGCGAGCTGACCGGCGGCATCTATTTCGGCCAGCCCAAGGGGCGTGAAGGGGAAGGCGCTACCGAGAAGGCCTTCGACACCGAGGTGTACCACCGCTTCGAGATCGAGCGCATCGCCAAGATAGCGTTTGAATCGGCCCGGGTGCGCAAGTCCAGGGTCACCTCCATCGACAAGGCCAACGTGCTCGCCTCCTCCATCCTGTGGCGCGAGGTGGTGACCGAGGTCGCCAAGTCCTACCCGGACGTGGCCCTGAACCACATGTACATCGACAACGCCACCATGCAGCTCATCAAGGATCCGTCCCAGTTCGACGTGCTGCTCTGCTCCAACCTGTTCGGTGACATCCTCTCCGACGAGTGCGCCATGATCACCGGCTCCATGGGCCTGCTCCCCTCCGCCAGCCTCAACGAATCCGGCTTCGGTCTGTTCGAGCCGGCCGGTGGCTCGGCCCCGGATATCGCCGGCAAGGGGATTGCGAATCCCATCGCCCAGATCCTCTCCGCCGCCCTGATGCTGCGTTACAGTCTCGGCCAGGAAGCCGCCGCCCAGGCCATAGAGCAGGCCGTGGCCCAGACCCTGGCAGAAGGCTATTTCACCGCCGACCTGCATCAGGCCAGTGCCACGCACCCGGTGCAGAGCACGGCCGACATGGGCAGCCAGATCGCCGCGCGCATCTGATCCCACGGCATCGATAACAAGGAAACCGAGCAATGTCCAAGACCCTCTATCAGAAAGTGTTCGACGCCCACGTGGTCCGGGAAGTGGAAGGGGAAACCCCTCTCATCTACATCGACCGTCACCTGGTGCATGAAGTGACCAGCCCCCAGGCATTCGACGGCCTGCGCGCCATGAACCGCCAGCTGCGTCGCCCGGATCTGACCTGGGCCACCATGGATCACAACGTCTCCACCACCACCAAGGACATCGCCGCCTCCGGCGAGATGGCCCGCATCCAGATGGAGACGCTCGCCGCCAACTGCAAGGCGTTCGGGGTTCGTCTCTATGACTTGAACCACAAGTACCAGGGTATCGTCCACGTGATGGGCCCCGAGCTCGGCATCACATTGCCCGGCACCACCATCGTCTGCGGTGACTCCCACACCGCCACCCACGGCGCCTTCGGCTCGCTCGCATTCGGTATCGGCACCTCCGAAGTGGAACACGTGATGGCCACCCAGACCCTGAAACAGGGCCGTGCCAGGACCATGCGTATCTCTGTCAACGGCAAGCTGGCCGCAGGCATCAGCGCCAAAGACGTGGTGCTCGCCATCATCGGCAAGGTGGGTCATGCAGGCGGGACCGGCTACGTGGTGGAGTTCGCCGGTGAAGCCATCGAGGGGCTCACCATGGAAGGGCGCATGACGGTGTGCAACATGGCCATCGAGCTCGGCGCCAAAGCGGGCATGATTGCCCCCGACCAGACCACCATCGACTACATCCGTGGCAAGGAGTTCGCTCCCAAGGGGGAGGCGCTGGAACAGGCCATCGCCTACTGGCTGACCCTCAAGAGCGACGAAGGTGCCCACTTCGACGCCGAAGTGGTGCTCGACGCCGCCGACATCGCCCCGCAAGTGACCTGGGGCACCAACCCGGGCCAGGTGATTGCCGTCAATGAGCCCATCCCTGCACCGGAATCCTTCGCCGATCCGGTGGAGCAGCAGTCCGCCCGCAAGGCCCTCGCCTACATGGACCTGCAACCGGGCCAGAAGCTCTCCGACGTGGCCATCGACAAGGTGTTCATCGGTTCGTGCACCAACAGCCGCATCGAGGATCTGCGCGCTGCCGCCGCCATCGCCCGCGGCCGCAAGGTCGCCGCAGGGGTACAGGCCCTGGTGGTGCCGGGCTCCGAGCAGGTGAAGGCCCAGGCCGAGGCCGAGGGGCTGGACAAGATCTTCATCGAGGCAGGCTTTGAGTGGCGTTTGCCCGGCTGCTCCATGTGTCTGGCCATGAACAACGACCGGCTGCAACCGGGGGAGCGCTGCGCCTCCACCAGCAACCGCAACTTCGAGGGGCGTCAGGGTCGTGCCGGTCGCACCCACCTGGTGAGCCCGGCCATGGCCGCCGCCGCCGCCGTCACCGGCCGCTTCGCCGACATTCGTGCACTGTAAGAGGGAACGTACATGACAGGTTTCAAACAGCATAAAGGGATCGTCGTTCCCCTCGACAGCGCCAACGTCGACACCGACGCCATCATTCCCAAGCAGTTCCTGCAGAAGGTGAACCGCATCGGCTTTGGCAAGCACCTGTTCCACGACTGGCGCTTCCTGGACGATGCAGGCCAGCAGCCGAACCCGGCGTTCGTACTGAACCAGCCCCGCTACGCGGGGGCCAGCATCCTGTTGGCGCGGGAGAACTTCGGCTGCGGCTCGAGTCGCGAGCACGCCCCCTGGGCGCTGGCGGACTACGGCTTCAAGACCCTGATCGCTCCGAGCTTTGCCGACATCTTCTACGGCAACGCCATCAACAACGGCATGGTGCCGGTTCGTCTGAAAGAGGAGGAGGTCGACGCCCTGTTCCAGCTGGTCGCCGCCCAGCCGGGTATCGAGATCGAAGTGGATCTGGAGGCCAACCAGGTGCGTGCAGGCAGCCTCACGTTCGGCTTCGAAATCGACGAGTTCCGTCGCTACTGTCTGCTCAACGGGCTGGATGCCATCGGTCTGACCCTGCAGCACGAGGCCGCCATCAGCGCCTTCGAGGCGAAGCAGCCAAGCTGGATTTGACGAGCCTGTGACAAGAACGCGAGTAGAATCAACAGGGAGCCAAGGCTCCCTGTTTTATTGTCGGGTCGCTGTACAAAGCCCGCCACCTCTGCATGTCCGACAGGAGACACCCATGTCCGCAAGGGGCGCCCTTTCATTGCTCTGCCTGCTGCTCAGCCTCCCGGCCCTGGGCGGGCAGACCTCTTTCACCAACAGTGGCGGTCAGCTCAACGTCGGCTGGCAGGACAGGGAGGGCAAGGCGCAGCAGCTCAGCTACCGGCTGGAGGCGGGCAAGCTGCCCCCTCTCATCGCTTACCGTCCGGCCAGGATGCAGGAAGACGTACTGCAAAGCCTGCTGCAACAGGCCCCCCTGGCGTTCCCCGAGGTGCAGTTCTCCCTCGTTCGCCCCGCCATGAGCCTCAGCATCAAGAGCCGCAACGCCGACAAGGCGCGGGAAGCCTCCCAATGGGTCAAGCCCGAGCAGGCCAAACTGGAGGCTGCCTGGCTCACGCAGCACTACTTCCAGCCCTTCACTACCCCCGACGGCGCTCCCGCCATCAAGCAGGATCATGTGCGCATCGCCCTGGAGAGCCGGGACGAACTGGCCCCGTTGATGGAGCAGCTCAAGCAGGAAGGGGCCACCGAGACCGAGGCGCGCCAGAAGACGGTGGCCCACATGCTCGACTTCATCCAGGCCATCCCCTATCAACTGCTCGACAGCCAGTCGGGCCGCTCTGGCAAGGGGTTTCTGAGCCCGCGCCAGGTGCTGGAGCAGAACCGGGGGGATTGCGACAGCAAGGTGACCCTGATGGCCGCCCTGCTGGCCCAGGGGTATCCCGATCTCAAGCAGGCCATGGTGTTCGTGCCGGGACACGCCCTGCTGGGGGTGGCCTTGCCAGCCAAACCGGGGGAAGCCACCTTGAGCCGGGCGGGGGAGACCTACCTCCTGATGGAGCCGACCGGCCCGGCCCAGCTGCCCATGGGCCAGCTCGCGCCCACCAGCAAGACGCTGGTCGACAGCGGCCAGTTGAGCGTACAACCGGTGCAGGATGAGGGGAAATGAGACAGGCCAGCCCATGGCTGGCCTGTCTCGAGGAGGACGGGCGCCCGGGTCTCAGGTGAGGGAGAGAAACTCCAGCGCCAGCAGGAGACCGTCTTCTTCCTCCAGCACCCGCACGATGCGAGCCTGGGCCTCGAAGGGAGGCAGAAGATTGCTGCTGGTCGCCAGGCTCACCCGGATGGGCTGGGCCAGATCGAACGCGTGCTTGTTCACCTCGACGCCCATGCCGTTGGCGCTGAGATCCCGGCAGACCCCCTCCAGCACCTGCTGATGCTGGAACAGGGTGACGGGGGCATTGATGACCATGCGCTGGAAGGCACGTCTTTCCTTGGTGCTGGTGATCACTGGGGACTTCCTCCTTGGTGGTGGCTCGCACGATGCGGCCCGTGAAACATAGTGCTGGCCTCCCCCCAGGAACGCCAATACAATGCGATGCGTTGCTCAAACGGGGTGCGGTTTACCGCTGAGATTATACCCGTGAACCTGATCCAGATAATGCTGGCGGAGGAATTTGAGGCATGGCGCGCGTTTTTTGTGCCCTCATCCGCCGGCGCTCACCACACGCGAGGTGCCATTGATGAGCACCCCGATACCCACAGGAGTGCCATTGATGAAGACCCTGCTGCTGATCGCCACCAGCCTGCTCTCTGCCCAGGCGTTTGCCGCCGACACCCTCACCGTCTACACCTACGGCTCCTTCGCCGCCGAATGGGGGCCGGGCCCCAAGATCAAGCAGGCCTTCGAGAAGGAGTGCGGCTGCACCCTCAATCTGGTACCCCTCGAGGATGGCGTCGCCATCCTCAACCGGCTGCGGCTGGAAGGCCAGCACAGCAAGGCCGACATGGTGCTGGGGCTGGACGATGCCCTCATCAGCGAGGCCAAACAGAGCGGCCTGTTCGCCCCCCATTCCACCAGGCTCGATGACCTCAAGGTGCCGGGTGGCTGGCAGGATGACACCTTTGTCCCCTATGACTACGGCTACTTCGCCTTCGTCTATGACAGCAACAAGCTCAAGCAGCCCCCCAAGAGCCTGAAGGAGCTGGTGGCGCGCCCCGATATCAAGGTGATCTATCAGGATCCCCGCACCTCCACCCCGGGTCAGGGGCTGATGCTCTGGATGAAGTCGGTCTACGGTGATGAGGCCCCTGCCGCCTGGGCCACGCTTGCCAAAAAGACGGTCACCGTCACCAAGGGGTGGTCAGAGGCCTACGGCATGTTCCTCGACGGCGAGGCGGACATGGTGCTCTCCTACACCACCTCCCCCGCCTATCACCTGATCGCCGAAAACAAGCCCCAGTACCGGGCGGCCGCGTTCGAGGAGGGTCACTACCGCCAGGTGGAAGTGGCGGCCAAGCTCAAGGGCGCCACACAGGGCAAACTGGCTGACCAGTTCCTGCAATTCATGGTGAGCCCCGCCTTCCAGAACGAGATCCCCGGCGGCAACTGGATGTATCCGGTGACAGACGTGGCGCTGCCCAAGGGGTTCGAACAGATGATCAGCGTAGCTAAGCCCCTCACCTTCAGCTCTGACGAGGTGGCCGCCAACCGCAAGGGGTGGATCCGCGAATGGCTGCAAGCCGTCACCCAGTGAGTTCAGGTCGTCGTTCCCTCTGGTGGCTGCCCGGCAGTGCAGCCACCCTGGTCATCCTGCTGCTCTCCATTGGGCCGCTGGTCGCCCTGTTGTGGCAGGCGGGGGCCCTCTCCCCCCGCGCCCTGCTAGGCGATCCCTACCTGCGCCACGTGCTGGGTTTCAGCCTCTGGCAGGCACTGCTCTCCACCCTGCTGAGCCTGGGGCTTGCCATCCCGGTGGCCAGAGCCCTGGCGCGACGCCGTTTCACCGGACGCCGCCTGCTGCTCAAGCTATTCGGCCTCTCCCTGGTGTTGCCGGTCATCATCGCCATCTTCGGCATGGTGGCGGTGCACGGTCGTCAGGGCTGGCTGCCGCAACTGCTGCACGGCCTGGGCCTGGATCCCGGCAACTATCTCTACGGCCTGTTCGGCATCCTGCTGGCCCATGTCTTCTTCAACATGCCGCTGGCCGCCCGCCTCATCCTGCAGAGCATAGAGAGCATCCCCGAGTCCTCCTGGCGCCTCGCCAGCCAGCTCGGCATGCGCTCCTCCCACATCTTCCGGCTGCTGGAGTGGCCGCTCATCCGCGGCATCTTGCCGGGGCTCGCCAGCCTCATCTTCATGCTCTGCTTCACCAGCTTCACCACAGTGCTGGCGCTCGGGGGCGGCCCCAAGTCCACCACACTGGAGGTGGCTGTCTACCAGGCGCTGCGCTTTGACTTCGATCTCGCCACCGCTGGCGGGCTCGCCCTGGTGCAACTGCTGCTGACCCTGGCCCTGCTCCTGCTGCAACACAAGCTGCAGACCACCCCGGCCAGTCGCCTCACCAGCCGTCGCCCCTGCCTGCGTCCCGACAGACACCAGAAGGGCAGCGCTCTGGTGGATGGCCTGGCCCTGACCATGGGGCTCGCCATCTTCCTGCCGCCCCTGCTGGCCATCGTGGTCGCCGGGTTCAACCCCGGTCTGCTGGCGGCGCTCGGCTCACCCCGGCTGTGGCAGGCAGGGGGGCAGTCCCTGGGCATAGCCCTGGCGGCGGGCTCCCTGGCCACTTTGCTCGGCGCCGGGCTGCTGCTCACCAGCCGGCATCTGAGGGTGCGGGATCGCAAACGGCGGGCCGCCGCCCTGTGGGAGGCCAGCGGCTCCATGATCCTGATGATCCCGGCGGTGGTGCTCTCCACCGGCCTCTTCATCCTGTTCATGCCCTTCACCGACGTCTTTGCCCTGGGCCCCTGGCTGGTGGTGCTAGTCAACGCGCTGATGGCGCTGCCCTATGTGCTGCGCACCCTCTCGGCCCCCATGCAACTGGTGGTGCGCCAGTACGATAGGCTGGCGGACAGCCTGGGGGTGCGCGGCCTGCATCGCCTGCGCCTGGTGGAGTGGCCCCTGCTGCGCCGTCCGCTGGCCCTGGCCATGGCGCTCTCGATGATATTGTCCCTCGGGGATCTCGGGGCCATCGCCATGTTCGGCAGCCAGACCCTCACTACCCTGCCCTGGCTGCTCTATCAGCAGCTCGGCAGCTACCGGCTGACCGAGGCGGCCGCCACCGCCCTGCTGCTGCTCACCCTCTGCTTCTCCCTGTTCTGGCTGGTGGAGCGGGGACTGGGAGGCAGGCATGTGGATCACTGATCCCCGGCGGCATTGCCGCCTCCCCGCCCCCAGGATCCGGCCGGGCACGTCCCTGGAGCGCCCCTTGTGGCAGTCACTCACGCTGCCTTTCATCAATTTTTCTTACTTGTTGTTCTATAAAACGACATTCAGGAGCCAAACATGCTGGTAATTGAGGAACTGGTCACCAGTTATCCCGACTGGCAGGTGACCTTCAGTGCGACCTTGCCCAAGGGGGAGATCACCGCCCTCATCGGTCCGAGCGGCGCCGGCAAGTCCACCCTGCTCGGCATGATCGCGGGCTTCGTGCCGGTGGAGTCGGGCACCCTCACCTTCGACGGCCAGGATCTGCTGTCACTGGGCCCCGCCGAGCGCCCGGTCACCACCCTGTTCCAGGATCACAACCTCTTCCTGCACCTGTCGGTGTTCGACAACATCGCCATCGGCCTGCATCCCGGCCTGCGCTTGAATCCGGCCCAGAAAAGGCAGGTGCAGGAGGCCGCTGACAAGGTGGGCCTGGGGGAGATGCTGACGCGCCTGCCGGAGCAGCTCTCCGGCGGCCAGCAGCAGCGGGTGGGGCTGGCCCGCGCCCTGGTGCGGGGCAGGCCGCTGCTGCTGCTGGACGAGCCCTTCTCGGCCCTCGATCCGGCCCTGCGGCGGGAGATGTTGGCGGAGGTCGCCCGCCTCGCCTGCGAGCAGGGCATCACCGTGCTGATGGTCTCTCACAACCCGGAGGATGCCCAGCTCATCGCCGATCAGGTGCTCTTCATCGACGCGGGGCGCATCGCCTTGCAGGGCAAGCCGGATATCCTGCACAGCAGCGATCACCCGGGGCTGCTGCGCTACCTGGGCCGCGCTCTGTCGCCACAGTGAAGGGCTGACAAGCTGATGGTCTCTCCCTGTCGTTCCCAGGACGATGCCCAGCTCATCGCCGATCAGGTGCTCTTCATCGACGCAGGACCCATCGCCTTGCAGGGCAAGCCGGATATCCTGCACAGCAGCGATCACCCGGGGCTGCTGCGCTACCTGGGCCGACCGAGAGAGGCATGAGATAGGCGGGATCAAAAAAGGGGAAGCCGTCCGGCTTCCCCTTTCTCATGCAGAGATCCCGTCAAATCAGAGATTTTCCTCGGCGAACGAAGCCAGCCGGCTGCGCACCACCCCGTTCAGGAAGATGTTGGCACTGCCGTCGAAGTCCTTGAACCGCTCGACGATGTAAGTCAGACCCGAGGTCACCGGGCTCAGGTAGTTGGAGTCTATTTGAGCCAGGTTGCCGGAGCAGACGATCTTGGTCCCCTCCCCGCAGCGGGTGATGATGGTCTTGATCTGGGACGCGGTCAGGTTCTGGCACTCGTCCAGCAGCACGAAGGTGTTCTGGATGCTGCGCCCGCGCATGAAGTTGACCGATTTGAACTGGATGTTGGCCTTCTCCATGATGTAGCTGAGGGACCCGCTCATGTTCTCGTCCTGCTTGTGCAGCACCTCCAGAGTGTCGGTGACCGCCGCCAGCCAGGGCATCATCTTCTCTTCTTCGGTGCCGGGCAGGAAGCCGATGCTCTCGGCAATTTCCGGGGTATTGCGGGTGACGATCACCTTCTCGTAGATCCCCTTCTCGATCACCAGCTCCAGCGCCGCCGCCATGGCGAGCAGGGTCTTGCCGCAGCCCGCCGGGCCGGTCAGGATCACCAGGTCGATGTGCGGATCCAGCAGGGCATCCAGCGCCATGCCCTGATACACGTTCTTGGGATGCACCCCCCAGGCCTTGCGGGACATCAGCCGCTCGCGGCCGAGATCTTTCAGGCGGATCTTGTTGCCGTCGTGGCTCAGCACCCGCGCGGCAAAGAAGTTCTCCTCGTCCAGCAGGTACTGGTTGACGTGGACTCCCTCCAGCAGGTTGGCATCGATGACGTGGACCGTATCGCGGCCATGGGTTTCGCTGTCGCACTCACCGACCCGCTCCCAGAAGCTGCCGGGCACCACCTGGAAGCCCTTGGCGAGCAGGCGGATGTCGTCGATGAGCTGGTCGCTGCGGTAATCCTCCACATGGGCAAGACCTGCTCCCTTGGCCTTGAGGCGCATGTTGATGTCTTTGGTGACCAGCACCACCTGACGCTTCATCTCGTGCTTTTGCAGGTAGAGGGCGGCGTTGATGATGCGGTTGTCCGCCTCCTTGTCGGTGAACACCTCGGCATCCTGGGGCAGATGGTGGTCGCTGAAGATGGAGATACGGCCGCTCGCCTCGCCGGCCAGCGCCACCCCTTGCACTATCTGCTCCGGAGTCGCATCGCGGAACACATCTTCCAGGGCACGGATGGCGATGCGGGCATCACGGCTGACGTCTTTCTGGCGATCCTTGATGTTGTCGAGCTCTTCGAGCACCGTCATGGGGATGAGCACGTCGTGCTCTTTGAAGGAGTAGATGGCGAGGGGTTCGTGAAGCAGAACGTTGGTATCCAGGATAAACAGCTTTCGGTCCGTGTTGTCCATAAGCATCCTCCTTGGCACTGAAGGTGCCACGTGTGTGAATCTCAGATGTCATTGAAACCACACGGCCGTGACAGTTTTATTACCCCCAACGCTACGCCCGAATTTACCGGTGCGCAACAAATCGCTGCCATCATGGGCGTCGTTCGAACATAAAATCAGCAACGAAAAGGCCGGCATGTCGCCGGCCTTTGGTGGCAATCAGCCCCTCAACCGCACTTGGAATCCCCGCAGTTGAGACAGGTCATGCAGCCATCCTTTTGCACCAGCGCCTTGGTGTGGCACTTGTAGCAGAGCGCGGCACTGGGTGGGAAACCGCTGCCCGCCGGCTGCTCTTCTGCCTGCAATTGCGCCTGCTTCTCGGCCAGGAACGCCTGCTGGTGCTCGTCCAGCCCGGGTACCTTGAGCATGCCGATCTCGGTGAGATGGGTTTCGATCACGTTGCCAATTTCGGCGATGAGCGAAGGCACGTACTTGCCCTTGTTCCAGTACCCCCCCTTGGGATCGAACACGGAGCGCAACTCCTCCACCAGAAAGGTGACGTCCCCTCCCTTGCGAAACACCGCCGAGATGATGCGGGTCAGCGCCACTATCCACTGATAGTGCTCCAGACTCTTGGAGTTGATGAAGATCTCGAACGGGCGCCGGGTCTCGTGCACCGTGCCCTCGTTGAGAATGATGTCGTTGATGGTGATGAACAGCGAGTGCTCGGAGACATGCTCCGGCGTCTTCAACTTGTAGGTGGTACCCATCAACCGTTCCGGGCGCAGCACGGTTTCATGCATGTGCACCACGTCATCCTGGGGCGCCGGCGCATCTTGCGGCTCATCCCGGGTTTTTACCTTGTAGGCGACGATTTTTCTGTCGATCTTCTTGACCATGTCTCGTCCTCAGAACTTGCCGTAATAGCCTTCTTTCAAGGCGTCATAGAGGTTGGCGGCGGTGTGCAGCTCGCCATCGTATTCGATCTCCTCGTTCCCCTTCGCCGTGATGACGGTGCCATCTTCCAGGGTAAACTCGTAACTGGTGTTCTCCAGATCCTTCTCCTTCACCAGCACGCCCTGGAAGGCGGCCGGGTTGAAGCGGAAGGTGGTACAGCCCTTGAGGCCGGAGTCCGAGGCATAGAGGTAGATATCCTTGAACTGCTCGAACGGAAAATCGGTCGGCACGTTGGCGGTCTTGGAGATGGAGGAGTCAATCCAGCGCTGGGCCGCCGCCTGGATATCCACGTGCCCGGTCGGCGTGATGTCGTCCGCGGTGATGAAGTAATCCGGCAGGCGGCTACCCTCCTCCTCGGCATAGGGCATGGCGGCCGGGTTCACCAGCTCGCGATAGGCCAGCAGCTCGAAGGAGTAGACATCCACGCTCTCCTTGCTCTTCTTGCCCGGTTTGATGACATTGCGGCTGTAGTGGTGGGCAAAGCTCGGCTCGATGCCGTTGCTGGCGTTGTTGGCGAGCGACAGAGAGATGGTACCGGTCGGCGCTATGCTGCTGTGGTGGGTGAAGCGTCCGCCCACCTCGGCCAGCTCGGCCACCAGAGCGGGATCCACTTCGGCCACCTGCTGCATATAGCGGCTGTAGCGGGCATGCAACACCTTGCCCTTCACCTTGTCGCCGAGCTTGATGCCATCTGCCGCCATTTCGGGACGCAGACGCAGCATCTTGCCGGTGACTTCGAACTCCTGCTCCATGATGGGGGCGGGCCCCTTCTCCTTCGCCAGACGCAGAGACTCCTGCCAGCCGGTCATCGCCAGCTCCTGGGAGACCTGTTCGGTGAAGGCGACGGAGGCCGCAGAGCCGTACTTGATGCGCAGCATGGTGAGGGTCGAGCCCAGCCCCAGGAAGCCCATACCGTGGCGACGCTTGGCGGTGATCTCCTCGCGCTGCTTGGCCAGCGGCAGCTGGTTTATCTCCACCACGTTGTCGAGCATGCGGGTGAAGATGGCCACCACCTTGCGAAACGCTGGCCAGTCGAAGGCGGCCTGCTCGGTGAAAGGATCGCGCACGAAGGTGGTCAGGTTGACCGAGCCCAGCAGACAGGCCCCATAGGGCGGCAGAGGCTGTTCACCGCAGGGGTTGGTGGCACGGATCTCTTCGCAGAACCAGTTGTTGTTCATCTGGTTCACCTTGTCGATCAGGATGAAACCGGGCTCCGCATAGTCGTAGGTAGAGGTCATGATGACGTTCCACAGCTTGCGCGCGGGCAGGGTCTTGTAGACCTTGCAGGCCACCTGGCCCAGCTCGTTGATCACCACACCCTCCTTGTTGGGCCAGTCCGCCCAGACCACCCTCGCTGGGTCATCCAGCGCGATGCCATCCTGCTCCACCTCCTTGGCGGTGTAGGGGAAGATCAGTTGCCAGGGTGCATCCTCTTTCACCGCACTGACGAACTCTTCGGTGATGAGCAGGGAGAGGTTGAATTGACGCAGGCGACCATCCTCCCGCTTGGCCTGGATGAACTCGATGACATCGGGGTGACGGATATCCATGGTGCCCATCTGGGCGCCACGACGGCCACCGGCAGAGGAGACGGTAAAGCACATCTTGTCGTAGATATCCATGAAGGAGAGCGGCCCGGAGGTATAGGCCCCCGCTCCCGAAACGAAGGCTCCGCGCGGTCGCAGGGTCGAGAAGTCGTAACCGATGCCGCAACCCGCCTTCAGGGTCAGCCCCGCCTCGTGCACCTTGCCGAGGATATCGTCCATCGAATCCTCGATGGTGCCGGAGACGGTGCAGTTGATGGTGGAGGTCGCCGGCTTGTGCTCAAACGCCCCGGCGTTGGAGGTGATACGGCCCGCCGGAATGGCACCATTGCGCAGGGCCCACAGGAAGGGTTCATACCAGGTGTCGGGTTCGCGCTCCTGCGCAGCCAGCGCGCGAGCGACACGCTGGTAGGTCTCGTCGATGGAGCCGTCGATGGGTGCGCCATCCTTGCTCTTGAGACGATACTTGCTGTCCCAGATCTCGAGAGACGTCTCCTGCAGAGGGATCTGGCGGCTGGCGGTGACGCCCTCCTGTACCGGAATGGATTTAGCCATGGTCAATCAACCTCCTGTGAATGGGGTAATATCGTGACAAAAATACTACCAGTAGTGAATTTAAGAACTCAAAGCACAATATATTGTGCTTTATCCGTCATAAGGGCGCCGATTCTATCCTAAAAAAATGCCCCGGCCAGCAGATTTCTGGGCCAGGGCATTTAACCGGTTCAATTTCCGAGAGATTTAAAGCGAGAGACTATCTCAGGGTTTCTTGACGTATACGCTCGGAGTCTCACCCGCCATATTCAGATAGAACTCATAGACGCCATCCGCCTCGGGCGAGAACTTCATGTCCTCATACTTGGAGCACGGGTTGACCGGTACAGGTTCCCCGCCGAGCACGGCAACGCCATCGCTCGGGCTCTTGTAACCGAAGTTGGTGCCACAACTCCAGCCGGAGTCGGCAAACTTGAACTTGTAAGGAGCCCACTCTTTCTTGAGCGTCCCCTTGGCCATGTAGAGCTTGTCGGCAACCTTGACGACCTTGCTTTCGTCGGTGGCCATCCAGTCGTTCATCTCACCACGCAGGTAGATGGACTTGCCACCGAAGTCACTGTTGTCCGCCGCCGCCTGCTCTGCACCACCATTGGATGCGCAACCGCCTAATACCAGGGTTCCCGCCGCCAGCATCATCGTTACTGTTCTTTTGAACATGTGTCCATTCCTCAAATTATTGTGATTCCTTGGTCCATCGATGTGGACCCGGGAATTAAACCAGAGCAGGCATGACAAGAAAGGTAGAAGCATCACATTCTGTGCTTTTTATATCCAGAATGCGGGTATTCGAATAGATATAGAGCAGAGACAGGCCACAAACAACCCGATATTGGCTGGGATGATGAATGCGAGTATCAGAAAACACGGCGGGAGACCGCACCATAGTGCCCGCTTACCCTCCAGTGAGGGCTGAATTTCAGGCAATAAAAAACCCCGCTCGAGTGAGCGGGGTTTCTTGTATTGGGTGCCTGG
>NZ_JAPCIS010000018.1:0-74413 GCF_027707425.1 Aeromonas sp. QDB63 | reverse complement strand
GGCGGGACACGGAATGGATCTTAAGCTGTTGAGAAGATGTGAGATTATATCTTCATCACTTTAAGAACACAGCCTAGAGGCCAAGCGGCCGCCAGCGTCGACGGACGAGTCGACCGACCATAAAAAACGCGGCCTGAGCAGGCCGCGTCTGGTTCCATCACTCGGGCCGCCTGACACGGCCCGATCCGCTCGGACTCATCCGCCGAGCCTCTTTGTCAGCAATACGGCCTCTCCCCAGCCCGACGACCGGGCCCACTGGAAGTTGTCACCCGAGAGGCCGCTGACGGGGCCATTCACCACAGGGCCGCGGCATTCCTCAGCAGTACTGGCCTGCCACCCAGCCCGACGACCAGGCCCACTGGAAGTTGTAACCACCGAGCCAGCCGGTCACGTCCACCACTTCGCCGATGAAGTAGAGGCCGGGCACGGTGCGCGCCTCCATGGTCTTGGAGGAGAGCGCGTTGGTATCCACTCCCCCCAGGGTCACTTCGGCGGTGCGATACCCTTCGGTGCCGTTGGGCAGGATCTGCCAATCCCCCAGCAGGGTGGCCACCGCCTCCAGCTCCCGTTCGTTGTACTGGCGCATCGGCTTGCTCACCAGCCATCCCTGCTCCACCAGCTTGTCGACGAAGCGCTTGGGCAGCTCGCGCCCCAGCACGGTTTTCAGCTCCTGGGCAGGATGGGCCTGGGCCCAGGTCTTGAGGGTCTCTGGAATGTCGAGATCCGGCAGCAGGTTGATGTGGATCTTCTCCCCCGCCAGCCAAAAAGAGGAGATCTGCAGGATGGCGGGGCCGGAGAGGCCGCGATGGGTGAACAGCATGGCCTCCTTGAAGCGGGTGCCGTCCTCGGCGGTCACCGCCACCGGCAGGCTGACCCCCGCCAGATCGGCGAAGGCCTCCTTGTCGGCCTGATGCAGGGTAAAGGGCACCAGCCCGGCGCGAGTCGGCAGCACGGAGAGGCCGAACTGCTCCGCCAGCTTGAAGCCGTAAGGGGTAGCACCGAGTTTCGGCATGGAGAGGCCGCCGGTGGCGACCACCAGCGACGAGCAGGCGATCTCCCCCTTGCTGGTGTCGAGCACGAAGCCTTCATCTGTCTTGCTGACGGTGAGGATCTCGGTCTGGAACTGCAGGGTCACGCCAGCCCAGTCGCACTCGGTCAGCAGGATGTCGACGATATCCTTGGCGCTGTCGTCGCAGAAGAGCTGGCCCAGCGTCTTCTCGTGGTAGTTCAGGCCGTGCCTGTCCACCAGATCGATGAAATCCTGCTGGGTATAGCGCGCCAGCGCCGATTTGCAGAAGTGGGGGTTGGCCGAAAGGAAGGCATGGGGACCCGCCTGATGATTGGTGAAGTTGCAGCGACCGCCGCCGCTGATGAGGATCTTGCGGCCCGGCTTCTTGGCGTTGTCGAGCACCAGCACGGAGCGACCCCGGTAGCCAGCCTGGGCTGCACACATCAATCCGGCCGCCCCGGCACCGATCACCACCACATCCACCTGTTTCATCGTCACTCACCCATCAAAAGAAAAACGGCCCCTTTACCTTAAAGGACCGTCATTGTACCCGGCAGACACCAGCACAGCGGTACAAGGACACCTGCAAATAGAAAACGGCCCCTTTACAAGGGGCCGTCATTGTACTGACTGAACACTAAGTGTCCACGACTATCAGGCGTTGCCGTCCATGATGCTGGCCGGGGCGCCCTTGGCCAGCTCGGCCAGCTCCTTGTCGATGAAATAGAGGCCCTTGCCATCCTCGCCCACCAGGCTCAGACGGTCGACGATGCTCTTGAACAGCTTCTCCTCTTCGTGCTGCTCGGCCACGTACCACTGCAGGAAGTTGAAGGTGGAGTAATCCTGGGTGGTGAAGGCGACGTGGGCCAGACCGTTGATGCACTTGGTGATGTGATACTCGTGCTCCAGGGTGGTGCGGAAGATGTCACCCAGGGACTTGAATTCGTGGGGAGGCGCTTCAATGGCCCCCAGTACCGGCATGGCACCGGTCTCGCTCACGTAGGTGAACAGGCGCTCCATGTGCTGGCGCTCCTCGACCGCATGCTGGCGCAGGAAGGTGGCGGCCCCCTCGAACCCCTTGTCCTCGCACCAGGCGCTCATCTGCAGGTAGAGGTTGGAGGAATAGAATTCAAGATTAATCTGCTCGTTCAACTTCTCGATCATGGCTTTGGCCAACATGATGATTCTCCACTGTGATTTGCCCACGATTGTCGCCACTGTTGCATCCTGACGCAACCAGAGACAACCGACGCACCCCGCAGTTGCGACGACTTTTCACCTCATCCTCTCCCCCATACGGTTATAGAGAAGCAAAGAAACATGGTGTAGGTGACATCAGCCATTATGATGGCGCCATTGGTCGGGGAAAGGATTCAATGAGATTCATAATGGCACTGGCGCTGCTCTGGATGACCCAGTTGCAGGCAGCTCCCTCCTTGCTGAAAGAGGCTGAATTGCAGGCGGCGCGCGATCCCGTCAGCTATCTGCAGCGCCTCGACGCCAGTCCCCAGCAGGATATGGAACTGTTCTACGCCAGGTCCCTGGCCCAGGCAGCCCTTGGCCGCTACCCCCAGGCACAGCGCGACAATGCCCGCGCCCGCGGTCTGGCCAATGCCCAGCAGGAGACCCTTCGCCTGCTCGACTTCCGGTTGCAGCAGATTGCCCTGACCCTGGATGCCGATACGCCGGATCAGGCGCTCGAGCTGCTCACCCAGCTCTGGCCGGCGGTCCGGCATCACCCCAGGCAGGTCTCGGAGTGGCATGCCCTCAACGGGCTCGCCCTCTACCGTACCCAGCAGATGAAAGAGGCGATCCTCGAGCTCAAGACCGCCTATCACCTCAAGCAGAAAGAGCCGGGTTCCATCCTCTCCACCTTGCAATGCGGCCGTCTGCTGATGACCCTCGGCAACCTCTATGCGGACCTCAATCTCTACCGTGAGGCCGAGACCTATTATCAGGATGCCCTCGGCCAGATGGTGCAGCTCAACGAACCCAACAGCCAGGCCATCATCCGGGCCAACATGGCCAGGCTCTACATCGACATGGGCCAGCCTGCCAGAGCCAGCCAGTTGCTCGATACCCTGCTGGCCACGCCGAGCCTGTCACCCCACTATCGCGCCATCGTCCTCGGCTACCAGGCCATGGTGTTCAACGCACGGGCGGACTGGCACTCAGCCTGGCGCAGCCTGGAGGAGGCACAAGCCATCTATGACAGGCTGGATAGCCCGCAGGCAGCCTCCCGTCTGACCGAGATCCGGGCAAGAACCTTGCTGGGTCGTGGCGAAAAGCAGCTGGCCCTGCAACTGCTGATGGAGCACACCGCCCCTCTCTCCATGGATGGTCGGGCGATGCAGGCCAGGTTGCTGGCCGATCTGGGCCGCTACCCCGAGGCCTACGGGGCCATGACCCGCTACATGCAGTACTACAAGCAGCACTTCAACCAGACCCTGAGCCAGCACGCGGCCGCCTTCCAGGTCGAGATGGATCTGGCTCGCAGCGAGGCCAGCAATCGCGCGCTGCAGCAGGAGAACGAGAACAAGCGCCAGCAACTGCTCTACCAGCAGAGTGCCCGCTACTACCAATTGCTGCTGCTGGTGCTGCTGGCCGTCGCCCTGATCCTGCTCGGGCTCACCACCCGCAGGCTCCACCGCAGCTCGCGCCACCTCTACAAGCTCGCCACCTTCGATCAGCTGACCGGGCTGCCCAACCGGCGCGCCCTGCTGGAGAGACTGGGTCAGCAATGGCTGCACGAAACGCCCCTGACCCTGCTCATCATCGACATCGATCACTTCAAGCAGATCAACGACAAGCATGGTCACCAGGCGGGGGATCAGGCTATCCGGCAGTTGGCCAGGGAGCTCAAGAGCTGGGCGCCGGACCAGCAGTTGATCGGGCGCTGGGGCGGGGAAGAATTTCTGGTGGCCATGACCCAGGACGGGGCCACCTGCTGGCGGCAGGCGGAGCAGCTGAGAAGCCGGATCGCCTACCTGGCGGCCCCCCACATGACCATCAGCATCGGAGTGGCGGAACGCTCGACGCAGGATGACAGCCTGAGCCAGCTCATCCATCGGGCCGACATGGCCATGTATCAGGCGAAGCGCCAGGGGCGCAACCAGACCGTGCTGGCCCAGTCTCCCAATCTTTCCCCTGAACTGGCCTGCAACGTCGCCTGATGCCCCCTCGTGCGGGTGTCAGGGCGTCAGCTCAGTGAGTGACGCCACGTTCACCGGCGCACCGTAATCCACCCCCGGCAGCTCGAAGCCGTTGAGCTGCATGAACTCCTGGCGCAACCCGGCAAAATCCCCCAGGGTGCGGAAGTTCTCCGGCGTCACCTTGGGCCAGAGCGCCGAGACGGCGGCCTGCACCGCTGGCTCAAGCTCGTGGTCATCCATCCGGATCAGCCGGTTGCCATCGGCGACGACTCCTCTGGGCCCGTACATCTTGTCGGCAAACAGCCGCTGCATCTGCTCGATGCAGCCCTCGTGAACACCACGCTCCTTCATCACCCCCATCAACAGGCCCAGATAGACAGGCAGCACCGGAATAAACACGCTCGCCTTGGTCACCAGCGCCTTGCAGACCGACACCCAGGCATGACCGCCAATCCCGGCAAGTTGCAGGTTGATGGTCTCGGCGGTGGCGTGCAGGTGCTCCTTGGCATAGCCGATGGTGCCGTCCCGATAGAGAGGATAGGTGGACTCGGGGCCGATATAGGAGTAGGCAACGGTCCGGGCGCCGGGGGCCAGGCAATCCGCCTGCTGCAATGCCTGCATCCAGCGCTGCCAGTCCTCGCCCCCCATCACGGTGACGGTGTCGCGGATCTCCTCAGGGGTGGCTGGCACCAGCGACTGCTGCACCAGCGCATCGTGCTCCAGATCCAGCCCCCAGCCTTGCAGCGGCTGGCCTGTGGTCTTGAGCACCGAGCGTACCTGTGTGCCATCCGGCATCACCCTGACTCCGCTCGCCAGTGAATAGACCACCAGATCCACCTGCCCGAGCTGCTGGCGGATGACGTCGATGGCCTGCTGGCGCATGGTGTCGGAGAAGGCATCTCCGATCAGGTTGACGGCGATGCGACCGGCTTGCTCCGCCGCCTGACGAAACCAGATGTTGTTGTACCAGCCTGCACTGCCGAGCCCCTTGTCGGAGGGACCCCGCTCGAACGAGACGCCCAGGGTATCGGCCCCGGCGCCGAAGGTGAGCGCGATCCGGGACGCCAGCCCGAAACCGGACGATGCCCCCAGCACCAGCACCCGTTTCGGCCCGTTGAACGGCCCCGCCGCCCGCACCTGTTCGATCTGTTGCAGCACGGCGGCGCGACAACCCATGGGGTGGCAATTGCGGGCAACACAACCCTGGATCTGGGGATGAATGATCATGAAGGACTCTCCGGTGCATCGGTGGGGCATGAGAAACGGCCATGACAGCACCACCCGGTTGCAGGTGAGGAGCCCTGGCCGTTTTGCCAAGGGAACTGGCTACAGCATAACCAAGGGGGGCGGGATTACCTTGATGTTGGACGGGATATGGACTGGAAGAGGGCAGAAAAACAAAAGGGAGCGCGAGGCTCCCCAAAGCGGTATTCAGATGCTTTTTGTTGTTTTGTGTTCATTGCGAAGCACGGGCACATCCTATTCCCCCACCTTCTCGGGGGCAATAGCACGCCTGTGACCGGCGTCAAACTCCTGTTCAAAATATGCACTCCCCGGCCACCTGCACCTCTACGCCTTCCGGTTCGGGGTCAGGCAAATCCTGAAACTGTGGCGACGATGCCGTTTTAGTTTCAGCAGACATTGGTATAGTGGACCCAGGATCAGTGAGGAGAACTCCCATGAATGGAACCTATTACAAACACGTACTGGCCGCGATCGACCTGTCGGAAGACAACCGCAAGGTGATCGAGAAGGCGGTCGACCGGGCCCGCTCCAACGGCGCCAAGCTGTCGGTGATCCATGTGGATGTGGACCTCAAGGATCTCTACACCGAGATGATCGACATCGACATCGACAACGTGCAGGACCAGGTGATCGCCGAAGCGAAGGAGAAGCTGGAAGCCTTCCTCGCCTCGGTGGACTACCCCATCGAGAAGAAATTGGTGATCTGCGGCGATCTGAGCGAGCGGGTCAACCAGGCGGTCAAGGACTACCAGATCGACCTGCTGGTGTGCGGCCATCGCCAGAGCTTCTGGAGCCTGCTCACCTCGAGCGCACGCCAGCTGATGAATACCGTGCCCTGCGACATGCTGGTCGTGCCCTTGCAGAAGTGATCGAACAGGCGTAGTGTGATTTGCCATGAATATGACCTCATTCAATCACAACTACTGGTGGTGCTGCTTCTAAACAGGCGGCACTGCTTTTCTATGTAAAATTTCCCAAAGAAAACACCGTGACCGCCGAGAGGCGGTCATTGTTTTCATCCCTTTGTCGCCTCCCGGCTCACCCAACTGGAGAGAGTGACATGCACAACCCCGTGATCCTGACCGGCGACCGCCCCACCGGCAAACTGCACATTGGCCACTACGTCGGCTCCCTGCGCCAGCGCGTGGCCGCCCAGCACCATTACCGCCAGTTCGTCATGATCGCCGATCTGCAGGCGCTGACCGACAACGGCCACAACCCGGCCAAGGTGACCGATCACGTGCTGGAGGTAATGGCCGACTACCTGGCCGCCGGCCTCGACCCGGCCAAGACCACTTTCTGCCTGCAGAGCGCCCTGCCCGCCCTCGCCGAACTCACGACCTACTACCTCAACCTGGTCAGCGTCGCCCGGCTGGAGCGCAACCCCACGGTGAAGGCCGAGATCCAGCAAAAAGGGTTCGAGCGCAGCCTGCCCGCCGGCTTCCTCGTCTATCCGGTCAGCCAGGCCGCCGACATCACCGCCTTTCGTGCCACTCACGTGCCGGTGGGCGAGGATCAGCGGCCCATGCTGGAGCAGACCAACGAGATAGTGCGCCGCTTCAACACCCTGGTGGGCAAAGAGGTGCTGACCGAGTGCCAGCCCATCCTGAGCGACACCGGCCGCCTGCCCGGCATCGACGGCAAGGCCAAGATGTCCAAGTCCCTTGGCAACACCATCGAACTCGGCATGTCGAGCGGCGAGATCAAGCAGGCGGTGTTCGCCATGTATACCGACCCCAATCACCTCAAGGTGAGCGATCCAGGTCAGGTGGAGGGCAATACGGTGTTCGCCTATCTGGATGCCTTCCACCCTGACAAGGCCCTGGTGGCCGAGATGAAGGCCCACTACCAGCGCGGTGGTCTGGGGGACATGCGCTGCAAGCAGGTACTCAACGACTGCCTGCAGACCCTGCTTGCTCCGATGCGGGAGCGGCGCGAGGCAGCCATCGCCGACAAGCGCCAGCTGCTGCGCCTGTTGCAGCAGGGCACCGAGCAGGCCCGGTCCCTCACCGACGAGGTGCTGGCCGAGGTGAAGGGGGCGATGGGGCTGGACTACTTCTCCGGATTGGCGTGATCTGCCCCCTGCGGTGCGGGATGGCCGAGCGCATCCGCGCCGTAGCGCTCCTTCGCCAGCCGGTGCAACAACCCCTTGAACCAGCCGATCGCCTCGTCATGGGCACTGAGCGGGTGGCCCGCCATCAGGTAGACGATGGGGATGGCGGGTTCCAACTGGTGCAGGCGCAACGGATAGTGGCGACAGAAGTGGCGCCCGATCATCTCGGGCACCACCACCAGGTAGCGGCCGGTCGCCATCAGCGGCGGTACCGCCATAAAGCTCGGCAGCCTGACCCCCAGCTCCCGCTCCACCCCGAAACGGACCAGCCAGAGATCCACCATGGCCTGGCTGTGGCCCCAGCTGGAGGTGTGGATATGGGGGCGGCTGACCAGTTCTCCCGGCCCCAGCATGTCGGGCAGAGCGCTGCCGAGGGGCGACAAACAGACCAGCGGATTGCTGAACCACTCCTCGCGCCACAACCGGGGCGAGAGATGGTTGGCACCGGCAAACCCGATCACCAGATCCAGTTCCCCCTTCTCCAGCTCCCGCTCGTAGTCGCTGTCCGCCAGCTCGCACACTTCCAGTCGGCAATGGGGAGCCTGCTGCACCATCCACTCCACCAGCACCGGCACCAGGCCGTGCTCCACCGAGCCCGGGGTGGCGATGCGAAAGATCCGCCGGGCACTTGCCGGGTCGAATCCCTTGGCCTGACGCAGCCCCTGCTCCAGCATGGCAAGCGCCTGGCGCACCGGGCTCGCCAGCGCCTTGGCCCGTTCGGTCGGCATCATCTCGCGCCGACTCATCACGAACAGCGGGTCATCCAGCGCCTGGCGCAAGCGCCCCAGCGCATGGCTGACGGTGGACTGGGAGAGGTGCAGCCGTTCGGCGGCACGGGTGACGTTGCGCTCCTGCATCAGCATGTCGAACACGGTGAGCAGGTTGAGGTCGAGGCGGGAGAGGGGCAGTTCCATCGATATTGGCCATAGTTGAATGACGACAATTCATTTTTGGCATAGTAGCAGATTGCATAGAATGCGCAGGCGAATTACATCGGAGATTCAAATGCGTAGCTATCTGTTGTTGCTGGCGATCGGCCTGTTGTGGGGCTCCCAGTTCATTTTCATGCACCAGGCCGTGGCTGAACTGCCCCCCATCATGGTGGCCGCCGGACGCGCCCTGTGCGGCAGCCTGACCCTGGGTCTGCTCTGCCTGTTCATGCGCCTCAAGAGTGAACACACGCCCTGGCGAACCTATATGCTGATCGCCCTGCTCGACGCCACCATCCCCTTCATCATGGTGGCCTGGGGACAACAGTATGTGGACAGCGCCATCGCGGCCGTGGTCATGGGTTGTATCCCCTTTGTGACCATTCTGGCGGCTCCCTTGTTTATTTCTGGTGAAAGAATCACCAAGGGCGGCCTCGTCTCCGTGATCATCGGCTTCATCGGCGTGCTGGTACTGTTCTGGCCCAAGCTGACCAGCGGCATGAATGCCGGCCTGCTCGGTGCCATGGCCATCCTGTTCGGTGCCAGCTGCTTCGCCATCGGCCTGCTGATGATCAAGCGCTTCGCCAAGGACCATCCTGTGGTCGTGGCCCGCAACATCCTGATCTCCTCAGCCATCCAGCTGCTGCTGGCCGCGCCCTTCGTGGCCGACCTGAGCACCCTCACCCTGCCGAGCCAGCAGGCCATGGGCGCCGTCGCCATGCTGGGGATCTTCTGTACCGGCCTGGTCTACTTCCTCTACATGGCGCTGATCCAGAAGGCGGGCCCGACCTTCGCCTCCTTCAGCAACTACCTGGTGCCGCTGTTCGGCGTCATGCTGGGAGCCCTGTTCCTCGGCGAGCAGATCCAGTCCACCACCGGCGTGGCGCTGGCCCTGATCCTGGGTTCGGTCGCCCTCAACCAGTGGGCACAGCAGCGCCGCCAACAGCGGGAGGCTGCCCTATGTCAGGCATCCTGACCACCCTCTGCGGCGGTCTGGTACTGATAGCCGGCTGGCAGTATCGCCACCGGCTAGCCGGGGTGCTGGGTCTGCTGATGGTGCTGCTGCCCTGGTTCTTCGACAGCAAGCTGCAAGCCATGCTGAACTATGCACTGAATGCCTGAAGACCCTCTCTGCGTGTGTGACGAGAGTGTATCTCTCCTGTTTTTGGGACCGTTTTAACAAAACCTCCGATTTGTCCCCTCTACCGGCGCCCTGCGCCGGTTTTTTTATCTCTGCGCCTCTGGTCCGTAGCGATAACTCAACCGCTCGTTCTTGCGCGGCCCCGTTATCTGCCAGGCGAGCAGGAAACCCTCGCCGGTTTCGGTCAGCTCGGCGCTGTAGTGATCCTGCCCGCACAGGTGAGGCTCGGCCGTGACCCAGTGCCCGTCCCCCCGGGGCAACAGCTCGAACAGCATCACCGGCTGCTCGTAGCGCAGGTGGGAGAGCATGATCCCCCGTGCGGTGCGCTGCCACCAGAAGCGGTTGTGCATGGTCAGCTCCCGGCCATGGGGCGTGGTGTAGCGACCCGTCTCGGCATACAGCCACCCCCCATGGTGATCGGTCACCACCACGGCACCCTCCCCGCGACCGCACCAGTCGGTGGCGGATCCGACCCCGTTGCTCGCCTCGAAGGCAAATGCTCCGATCTGTGACAACCCTTCCCATAAACGCTGGATCGCGCCTTCCAACTCGGCCATCATAGCGCCCTCCAAATTGACAACTGACGACAATTCAATCACATGAACTACTTGATAGGGGTTACCCTGCTCTGGTCCTTCTCCTTCAGCCTGATCGGGGTCTACCTTGCCGGTCAGGTGGATGCCTACTTCTCGGTACTGACTCGCATCGTGCTCGCCAGCCTGGTGTTTCTGCCCTTCCTGCGCCGTCGCTGGCTGCGCCCCGATCTGGTGGCCAAGCTGATGGCCCTCGGTGCCATCCAGCTCGGCATCATGTATCTCTTCTACTACCACTCCTTCCTGCTCTTGACGGTACCGGAAGTACTGGTGTTCACCATCTTCACCCCCATCTATGTCACCCTGATCCACGACCTGCTGGAAGGGCGCTTCAAGCCTGTCTATCTGTGGGGGGCCCTGCTGGCGGTGCTGGGGGCGGCCGTCATCCGTTTCGACGGCCTGACCGAAAGCTATGTACTGGGATTCCTGGTGGTGCAGGGCGCCAACGTCTGCTTCGCCCTGGGCCAGGTGGGCTACAAGGTGCTGCTGGCCCGGGAGGCTGAGCAGCCGCCCCAGCTGGCGGTGTTCGGCTGCTTCTATCTGGGCGCCCTGGTGATCGCCCTGCCCGCCTGGTGGCTGCTGGGCAAACCTCAATATCCCACCAGCCCCCTGCAATGGGGCATCCTCTTCTGGCTGGGGGTCGGGGCATCCGGGCTCGGCTACTTCCTGTGGAACAAGGGGGCGACCCTGGTCAGCAGCGGCGTGCTGGCCATCATGAACAACGCCTTGATCCCCGCGGGTCTGCTGGTCAATCTGGTGCTCTGGGGAAAGGATACCGACCTGCTCAGGCTCGGTCTGGGCGCCCTGCTGATGCTGGCTTCTCTCTGGGTTTGCCAGCGTCAGCAGGTCAGTGAGCGCTGACTGAAACCCATTGACGCTGATGGGTCCATCGGCGTCAATGGGTTCGCGGACAGTGACTGGCCGTCAGCCGACCACGGCGTTGTGTTCCCGCTTCGCCTGACCGTGGCAGGAGGCCAACCGGGCCAGCAGGTGATCGAGCTGCTCGGCACTCTGGCTCTGCACCAGGCCGATGCTCACGGTCACCGGACGCTGGGGCAGCAGGCTGGCGTCGGCGATCTCAAGACGCAGCCGCTCGGCAATCTCCAGGCCGCTCAACCGATCGGTCTGGGAGAGCATCAGGATGAAGCCGTCTTCGTCCCAACGGGCGAAGGGATCTTCCCGACGCAGCTCGCGGCGCACGATGCGGGCCAGCTTGGCCAGCATGGCGTCGCAGGCCGCCTCCCCGAACAACTGCAGGATCTTGCTGCGGTGATCCACGCTGAACTGCAGCAGACAGAAACTGCCGCTCTCGCTGGCCAGCCGTTCATCCAGCAACAGCTCGAAGTGGCTGCGGCTCTCGAGGCCGGTGAGGGGATCCGTGTCGTGGCGATCCTCCAGGGGCGCCATGGCGGCATCCAGATGGCGAACCACCCCCAGCAGTTGACCCCCTTCGTCGCGACGGACCCGCTCCTCCAGCCGGATGTAATGGCCCTGATGGTGCAGGATGCGGTACTCGAGTCGAAGCCCGTTGCTGCGCCCTTGCTGACAGGCCTCCAGGGCCTCTGCCAGACGGGGAGCATCATCCGGATGTACCCGATCCAGCCAGCCGAGATCCCCCAGCTCGCCCCCCTCCAGACCCAGCAGTTGCAGACAGGAAGGGTCCCGCCTCAGACCCTGCCCGGCCGACCAGGTCCAGATCCCGGCCTCCAACATCGCCATGGCCTGTGCCATCAGCGTCACCTCAAGGGGAGTGGTGACCTCAACCCCGGCAGTCTCATACCTTTCCATCACGCGCCTCGAAACCGGATCTGAATATCTGTCCAAGCAATCACACTCAATAAGTAACATTGGTGCTGGCGCCGAGCAACCGCGCCAGCATCGCTGGCCTCGCACCTCTCGCCTCTGGTGGTCCGCCATCAGGGCTTGCCAGCCTCCAGCTACGAAGTGAAGCTCGACGTCACGCCACCTTGCCCTGATAGCCTGCCATCAGGGCCTGCCAGTTCTCCGGCACGAAGTGGAAGCTGGTGTGCAGTTGCGACTCCTTGTTGAAGGAGCGCAGCAACCGCTCCAGGTTGGCCTGCTGCCAGTTGCCGGGGGAGCGGATGGCTCCTTTGTCGAAGTCGATCACCCACACCTTGCCCTCCTTGTCGAGCAGCAGGTTGTGGCTGTTGAGATCCGCATGATAGACCCCTGCATCGTGCAACTGGCGCACCGTTTTGCCTATCTTGTGCCACACCTCACCGGCGATCGGCCCCTGCTTGAGCAGGGCCACCAGATCCTTGGCACCGCGAATGCGTTCGATCAGGATGTCGGCCCGATAGAAGGGCCCCTGCTTGACCATGCGGGCCGCAAAGGGGCGCGGCACCGGCAGCCCCTGTTCACTCAGGGTCGCCAGCAGACGATATTCAGCCATGGCCCGGCTGCTCTCCACCCCTTCAAACCAGAACCGGTCACGCACCAGCTTGCCCACCATGCCGCCACGGTAGTAGTGACGCAGCACCAAGTGACGGGATTCATCCTTCACGAACCAGGTCACCCCGCGGCCGATGGAAGAACCTACCACCTGGCGATGGGTCTGCCACCAGACAGGATCGAACAAGGCAGGGGAAGGATCGCGGAAGACTCCGTCGGCATACCAGCAGACCTGGTTGTGGGTGGTGTGTGTCAGCATGATGAGAATTCCGGTCGATAGTGGGTGCAGGGCATCCATTCAGAAAGCCGTGCCGGTCGGGCAACCGGCGCAATTTTACAATCCACAGGGGAGTTTGCATAATGCCATCCATCCATTTTGCCATCGTTGCGCCACATCATGCCGCTGTTCCAAACGCCGCCCTCCTCCATCTGCATCCTGCGGCTCTCTGCCATCGGAGATTGCTGCCACGCGCTGGCGCTGGTGCGCGTCATCCAGCGGGAGTGGCCCCAGACCCACATCACCTGGATCACCGGCAAGATTGAGGCGACCCTGTTCGCCGATCTGCCGGGGGTCGAGATCATTCCCTTCGACAAGAGCAAGGGGTGGCGCGGCTATCGCGATCTCTGGCAGACCCTCAAGGGGCGCAGGTTTGATGCCCTGCTCCACCTGCAGGCCGCCATGCGCGCCAGCATCGCCACCCTCGGCATCAAGGCCAAGGTCAAACTCGGGTTTGATCGGGAGCGCGCCAGCGACGGTCAGTGGCTGTTCACCAACCATCGGGTCCCCTCACCCGCCTCCCCCCACGTGCTGGACGGCTTTCTCGCCTTCGCCAAAGAGCTCGGGATAAAGGATCTGACCCCGGACTGGCAACTGCCCATCAGCGCCGAGCACCAGGCCTGGGCGAAGGAGAAAATTGGCGGCAAGCCGACCCTGCTCATCTGCGCCGCTGCCAGCAAGGCATTCAAGAATTGGACTGCCGCCGGCTACGCCGCGCTGGCGGATCACGCCGCAGACAAGGGCTTTCAGGTCTATCTGTGCGGCGGACCGGCCAGGCTGGAGCGGGATCTCGCCGCCGAGATCCAGCGCCTCAGCCAGAGCAAGCCGGCAGATTTGGTGGGGCAGACCAGCCTCAAGCAATTGCTGGCGCTGATTGGCGAGGCGAGCCTGGTGCTGGCCCCGGATACCGGCCCTGCCCACATGGCTACCCTGGTGGGGACACCCGTGATCGGCCTCTACGCCCACCACAACCCGGAGCGTACCGGACCCTATCTGTGCCGGGATTATCTGGTCAGCGTCTATCAGGAACTGATTAAGCAGGAGACCGGCAAGCCGCTGGCCGAGCTCGGCTGGCGCACCCGCCTCAAGGATCCGGACGCCATGGCCAAGATAAGCCGCGAGCGGGTCATCGCCGCCTTCGAGCGCCTCTGTACCGACAAGCATCTTCTACCGACCCAGGGCAACTCGGAAATTCCGAGCCCTGGCGCAGGGATAATCTGATGGCCCGGCCCCGGCTCCGTGGGCAGAATGACCCTCTATGCGGGTAACGCCCGCACAGCAAGCTACGGATATTTTGATCGGCTGGAATATGATTCCGGCCGTTTTTTTATCCGCCCCCATCTGCTAACATTCGCCGCCTTTACATCCTCCTGACTCTGATTCCTCCGCGCATTGCGAGCAACCGTCTCCCTTATCGGGCACAAGACGGCGGCCTCTGCTACAACCAAAGCGCGGATCATCGCTTAAAGGTACAGACATGGCGCAACAAGGCACTCTCTATATCATCTCTTCCCCGAGCGGGGCCGGTAAGTCCAGCCTGCTCAATGCCTTGCTGACCCAGCACAACGCCGCCGGCAAGATGCAACTCTCGGTCTCCCACACCACGCGCGCCACCCGTCCCGGTGAAGAGCACGGGGTGCACTACCACTTCGTCAAGGTGGAAGAGTTCAAGGCGCTGATCGAGCGCGGTGACTTTCTGGAGTGGGCAGAAGTCTTCGGCAACTACTACGGCACTTCCCGCGCCGCCATCGAGGCCTGCCTGGCGCAGGGCATCGACGTCTTCCTCGACATCGACTGGCAGGGCGCCCGCCAGATCCGCGAACAGATGCCGACCAAGTCCATCTTCATCCTGCCCCCCAGCCGCGAGGAGCTGGAGCGCCGCCTGATCGGCCGTGGCCAGGACAGCGCCGAGGTGATCAAGGGCCGGATGGAGAAAGCCATTGCCGAAATGGTGCACTACGACGAGTATGACTATGTCATCATCAATGAAGACTTTGAGCTGGCACTGTTCCAGCTCAGGGCCGTCGTCGAGTGCCAGCGCCTGGAAATGCGTCAGCAACAGCAGGCCCAGCAAAACTTGCTGAAACAGCTACTGGCAGAGTAAGCCAAAAACAAGTAAACTTTTGCGTCATTTTTAAACACCGCTTTTTCAATCACAGAAAGCCCAAACACTGGAGTCCCGCATGGCCCGCGTTACTGTAGAAGATGCTGTAAAACAGGTAGGTAACCGTTTTGACCTGGTGCTGGTCGCCGCGCGCCGCGCTCGTCAAATCGCGGTACAAGGCAAGGATCCCCTGGTCGACGAAGAGAACGACAAGCCGACCGTGATCGCCCTGCGCGAGATCGAACTGGGTCTGGTCAACAACCAGGTGATGGATACTCAGGACCGCTACGAGCAGCAAGAGCAGGAAGCCGCCGAGCTGGCTGCCGTTGCTGCCATCGCAGAAGGTCGCGGCTAAGTCAGTCGCCTCCCATAGTCGGCGCCCGCCCGGGTGCCGGCTGTTCTCCCCATTTACAACCGCTCGAAAACCTCGCAAACTCGAGGGCATACCCTCAATTTCACGGATTGCCGTTTAACCGCTGCGGGGACTGTCTTGTATTTATTTGAAAATCTTAAAGAAATAGCCAGTTCCTACCTGCCACCCGAGCAGGTTGAGAAGCTCAGGCAAGCCTATGTGGTAGCCCGCGACGCTCACCAGGGACAGATGCGTTCCAGTGGTGAACCCTACATCACTCATCCCGTTGCCGTGGCCCGCATCCTGGGCGACATGCGCCTCGATCACGAGACCCTGATGGCTGCCGTGCTGCACGACGTCATCGAAGATACCCCTGTCACCAAGGACGATCTTGCCGAGCAGTTTGGCAACGCCGTCGCCGAGCTGGTCTCGGGTGTCTCCAAGCTCGACAAGCTGAAGTTCCGCGATCGCAAGGAAGCCCAGGTCGAGAACTTCCGCAAGATGATGATGGCCATGACCCAGGACATCCGGGTCATCCTGATCAAGCTGGCCGACCGCACTCACAACATGCGTACCCTCGGCTCCTTGCGACCGGACAAGCGCCGCCGCATCGCCCGGGAAACCCTCGAGATTTTCGCCCCCATCGCCAACCGCCTCGGTATTCACACCATGAAGAACGAGCTGGAAGAGCTCGGTTTCGAGGCGCTCTACCCCATGCGCTCCCGGGTACTGCGGGAATCGGTGCGCCGCGCCCGTGGCAACCGGCGCGAGATCATCGACTCCATCCAGAGCGAGATTGAGGGGCGTCTGCGGGAAGCCGGTATCGATGCCCAGGTGAGCGGACGCGAGAAGAACCTGTTCTCCATCTACAACAAGATGGAGAAGAAAGAACTGCAATTCCACGAAGTGATGGATATCTATGCTTTCAGAGTGAGAGTGAAAGACATAGACACCTGCTACCGGGTGCTTGGGCAGATGCACAGCCTCTACAAGCCGCGCCCCGGTCGCTTCAAGGACTACATCGCCATCCCCAAGACCAACGGCTACCAGTCCCTGCACACCTCCCTGGTTGGGCCCCACGGGGTACCGGTGGAGGTGCAGATCCGCACCGAGTTCATGGACCAGATGGCTGACAAGGGCGTCGCCGCCCACTGGGCCTACAAGCAGGATGGGGACAGCTCGGGCACCACGGCCCAGATCCGCGCTCAGCGCTGGATGCAGAGCCTGCTGGAGCTGCAACAGAGCGCCGGCAGCTCCTTCGAGTTCATCGAGGGGGTCAAGACCGACCTCTTCCCCGACGAGATCTACGTCTTCACACCGGAGGGCCGCATCATGGAGCTGCCCGCCGGCGCCACCCCGGTGGACTTCGCCTACACGGTGCACACCGACATCGGTCACGCCTGCGTCGGTTCCCGGGTCGACCGCCACCCCTATCCGCTCAGCAGCCCGCTGCACTCCGGTCAGACGGTGGAGATCATCACGGCCCCCGGCGCCCGCCCGAACGCGGCCTGGCTCAACTTCGTGGTGACCACCAAGGCGCGCTCGAAGATCCGCCAGTTCCTCAAGAACCTGCGCACCGAAGAGTCGGTGGTGCTGGGCCGCCGCCTGCTCAACCATGCCCTCGGCGCCAAGAACATCGAAGACATCCCGGAAGCCCGCGTCAAGCAGGTGCTGGCCGATACCAAACACGAGAACCTGCAGGGGCTGCTGGCCGACGTGGGCCTTGGCAACGCCATGAGCGTCATGGTGGCACGCCGCATGCTGGGAGATGAACTGCCGCCGGAAGAGCAGCCCAAATCCACCAGCAAGAAGATGCCGATCAAGGGGGCCGACGGCATGCTGGTCACCTTCGCCAACTGCTGCCGCCCCATCCCGGGGGACGCCATCATCGCCCACATCAGCCCGGGCAAGGGACTGGTGATCCACCAGGAGTCCTGCCGCAACATCAAGGGCTACAGCCGCGAACCGGACAAATACCTGCCGGTGCAGTGGGAGGTGGACAAGGAGCAGGAGCAGGAATTCCGCACCGGCATCAGCATCGAGATCGTCAACCACCAGGGCGCCCTGGCGGAGCTGGCCAACGTGATTGCCGCCACCGGCGCCAACATCCACGCCATCAGCACCGAGGAGAAGGATGGCCGGGTCTATGTGGTCACCCTGCTCATCACCACCAAGAGCCGGATCCACCTCGCCAACATCATGCGCAAGATCCGGGTCATGCCCAACGTGCTCAGGGTGAGCCGACAGAAAAACTGAACACAGGCGGCGCAAGCCGCCTGCTGCTTTTCAAGAGATACCCAGGGCCCCATGCCGCAGGCCACCAGCCTTGTTGCATGCACCGGCCTCACGACATAGAAACCGACATGACTCCTGAACGCTTCAAACGCATTTCCGACATGCTGGCCATGCGCCAGCTCGACCTGACCGTCTGCATGGAAGAGGTTCATAAACCTCACAACCTAGCCGCCATCGTGCGCACCGCCGATGCCATCGGCATCCACCGGGTGCACGCGGTCTGGCCCAAGAGCTGGATCCACAAGCGCAAGGGCACTGCCCGCGGCAGCCAGAACTGGGTGGACGTGCAGCTGCACCCGGACATCGGCAGCGCGGTGGCCGAACTCAAGGCCTCCGGCATGCAGATCCTGGCGACCCACCTCTCCGACAGCTCCGTGGACTTTCGTGCCATCGACTACACCAGACCCACCGCAATCCTGGTGGGCCAGGAGAAGCACGGCATCGGCGAAGAGGCGCTGGCCCTGGCCGATCACCATATCGTCATCCCCATGGTAGGCATGGTGCAGTCCCTCAACGTCTCGGTGGCCGCCGCCGCCATCCTTTACGAGGCCCAGCGCCAGCGCGAACTGGCCGGCTGTTATCAGCGCGGCTGTCCACTCAGCCTGGAAGAGCAGAACACCATCTTGTTCGAGGGGGGCTATCCCGTCTATGCCCAGCTCTGCAAGGAGAAAGAGATGCCCTACCCCCAGCTCGGTCCGGCCGGCGAGATCCTGGCGGACGAACGCTGGTGGCAGCAGATGCAGCTGACGCGCAAAGGATGGGCCGCACAACAGGAAGAAGATGAATGGCAGGATCAGTGATGGAAAATCCGTTCGGCAGCTGGCTAGAATCCCAGGTCATACGGGATCATCTGACCAACCCCAATATCGAGGCCGGGGAGTACAGCTATTACTCCGGTTACTACCACGGCAAGCCGTTCGAGGATCATTGCGTGCGCTACCTGCTCGGCGATGGCTCGACGCGGGAGTCCTGGGACAGTGGCCAGTGGGGAAAGGAAGTTGACCGCCTGATCATCGGCAAGTTCTGCTCCATCGCCTCCGGCGCCACCTTCATGCTGGCGGGCAACCAGGGTCACCGGATGGACTGGGCTTCCACCTTCCCCTTCGATGCTGCCCGCTTCGGTGACGGCGTGCAGGACGGTTTTCTGCGCAAGGGAGACACCCGGATCGGCAACGATGTCTGGATCGGCTCGGAAGCCATGATCATGCCCGGCATCACCATCGGCGATGGCGCCGTCATCGCCACCCGGGCCGTGGTCACCCGGGATGTGGCCCCCTACACGATAGTGGGCGGCAACCCGGCCAGGCCGATCCGCCCCCGTTTTGACGAGGAGCAGGTCGCCATGCTGCAAGCCATGCAGTGGTGGGACTGGCCGCTGCCCCGCCTGCAAGCCGCCATGCCCCTGCTCTGCTCGAATGATATCACTGCGCTCTACCACCACTGGCGCGAGGAGCTTGCCCGATGAAACCTGCCTCCCTTTCCCTGCTGGCCCTGACCCTGTTTTCTGCCGGAGCCCTTGCCGTGAGCAATCCTTACCAGCTGACCACTGAAGCCGACGTTCCCGCCCTCTATCAGCAGACCCTGCCCGACTTCTGGCGCCAGCATGCCGTCGAGGGGGAGTTCCAGGGCAAGGACGGGGTCACCCTCCGCTATGCCGCCCTGCGCCAGCCCAAGATCGATCGCGCCATCCTCATCGTCAACGGCCGGGTCGAGAGCTACCTCAAGTATCAGGAGCTGGCCTGGGATCTCTGGCGCCAGGGTTACAGCCTCTACCTCATCGATCATCGCGGCCAGGGAATGTCAGACCGCATGCTAGCCGACAAAGAGAAGGGGTATGTCGACCAGTTCGACGACTATGTCGCCGATCTCAAACAGTTTCATGACGAAGTGATTGTACCGGACAAGCCTGCCAAGCTGTTCCTGCTGGCCCACTCCATGGGGGGGGCCATCTCGGCCCGCTATCTGGAACGCTGGCCGAACGACATCCAGGCGGCGGTGCTCTCCTCCCCCATGATGGGCATCAACCTCGGCGGCCTGCCCAAGTGGCTGGCCAAGGGGTTGGCGGCCACCATCGGCACGGTCGGCGGCTGGGTGGGCGAGCCCCCCTACGGCCCGGGTCAGGGACCCTATGAGGATCACGGCTTTGCCGACAACGAGCTGACCCACAGCACGACGCGTTATCAGGCCTTCCGCCAGATCTACGAACAGCGTCCCCAGGTCAGGCTGGGGGGCGCCACCGCCCACTGGATCCATCAGGCCATCACAGGATCGGACGCGGCCGTAGCCGACGCAGGCGCCATCAAGACGCCCCTGCTGCTGCTGCAGGCCGGCGAGGACAGCGTGGTGGACAACGCCGCCCAGGAAGCCTTCTGCGCCAAGGCCCAATGTGATGGGAGCAAGCCGCTGCGCATCGAAGGAGCCTGGCACGAGCTCTTCATCGAGGCGGATCCCCAGCGCCAGGCCGCGCTCAATGCAACCCTGGCCTTCTTCGCGCGCTACTGACGCGACCAGAAGGGGCTGGTTATTTTTTGGATCCCTAAATAAATGGGGTGACGGCAGACGCTGGGGTACACTCCCCCGGCGTTCAATTGAAGTCGAGGTAATGATGTTCAAGGTAGTTGTGTCCGATCTCGATGGTACCCTGCTCAACGGGCAGCACCAGATCTCCTCCCGCACCCGGGATACCCTGCACCGTCTGGTCGATCAGGGCGTCAAATTCGTGGTCGCCACCGGCCGCCATCACGTGGACGTGCGCAGCATCCGCGATGCGCTGGGGCTGGATATCTACCTCATCACCTCCAATGGCGCCGTGGTGCACGACAAGCAGGACCAGCTGGTCTACAACCAGGCACTGCCGGCCACAGTGGCGGCCGAACTGATCGCCCTCGAGCGCGACCCCTCCATCCACATCAACGTCTACTACGGCGACGAGTGGCTGGTGGAAGAGGAGCTGCCCTGGTTGCTGCAGTTCCATCACGACTCCGGCTTCAGCTACCGCCTGGCGGATCTGGCCAACCACCCGAAGGACAGGGTCAACAAGGTGTTCTACATCGGCGACCACGACAAGCTGCTGAAGATAGAGGCGCACCTCAACCAGCAATATGGTGATCGGATCAACGTCACCTTCTCCCTGCCTGACTGCCTCGAGGTGATGCACGCCGGCGTGCACAAGGGCAATGCCGTGCGCGCCGTGCTGGAGCAGCACGGCCTGGAGATGTCCCAGGCAGTGGCCTTCGGCGATGGCATGAACGACTTCGAAATGCTGAGCATGGTGGGCCGTGGCGTGGTCATGGGCAACGCCCACGATCGCCTCAAGCAGGCCCTGCCAGAGCATGAACAGACCCTCACTTCCGATGAAGATGGCGTTGCCGTCTATCTGGAGAAACTGTTCGCCTCCCAGACCCGCTGATAAGGCATCCCCATCGCGGATCGAAAAAGGGTGGCCCATGTGGCCACCCTTTTTGTTTCTCGCTCTCTTGTCACCACGCCAGTGCCGGGTGCATCAGACGGTTCAACAGCGTGCCGGATGGCGTCCACTCAAAGCTCTGGTTGGCGCCGCCATAGCATTCGGCGAGGCGCAGGGGGACGGCCGGCTTGTGACGGCGACCCGCCACATCCAGGCACAGCGACACCTGCCGATTGAACAGACGATCCCCCTGCCACTGCCATTGATGGCTCTCCTCCCGGCACGCCTCCATCCCCAGATCATCCTCCCCTTTGGCGACCAGGCAATCCCCGGCCAGTTGCAGGGCGCCGACATCCCAGCTGAATGACTGGTTCGGTTGCTGATCGCAGGGCTGAGTCAGCAGACGGCCCTGCTCGCTCAGGGTCACGCAGAAGCCACCACTGGTCACCAAGGTGGCCTCGAGTTCGGCCTTTGGCTTGGGGGCGGCGCCCATCAGAAGATCTTCCGGTTTTGGCTGCAGGGCGCAGCCACCCAGCAGCAGTGCGGCCATGGCCAGCACGGAGAGTTGAAGAGAAGTGATATGGTGATGCATAGGCCTTGTATCTGGTCCGTGCCCGAGCGTCCCCTGTCTCGCGGCTCCGGGCCCCAGCATAGCGAACTCGTGGCGAACAGGCGCCTGAAGAAGTGTAAAAAGACGTGACAGGAAAAAGCGGAACAGAAACGCCAAAAAGCAAAAACCCCGCCTGAGCGGGGTTTTCAAATGTGGTCGGTGATAAAGGATTCGAACCTTTGACCCTCTGGTCCCAAACCAGATGCGCTACCGGGCTGCGCTAATCACCGAGGGGGTATTCCAAAAACACAAAGATGACCATCTGGTCATCCTCGTCATACAGCAAGTATGGTGCGAAGAGAGGGACTCGAACCCTCACACCCGGGGGGCACTAACACCTGAAGCTAGCGCGTCTACCAATTCCGCCACCTTCGCGTACCTGACAAGCTGTAAAATGGGGTGGCTGATGGGGCTCGAACCCACGACAACCGGAATCACAATCCGGGACTCTACCAACTGAGCTACAGCCACCACAGCTGTTTTCGTTCTTCAACACGCCCGTTTAACCGGCGCACTTTTGATGGTGCGCCCGACAGGATTCGAACCTGTGACCTCTGCCTCCGGAGGGCAGCGCTCTATCCAGCTGAGCTACGGGCGCTACGCTGTCGAACGGGGCGCATTATTGATGATGATGCCGACCTTGTCTACTCTTTTTTTGACACAAAGAATCAAGTGCCTGTTTTTCAATCACTTCCGACCCTTTTCAACTATTTTTGTTTTGTTCAGGCTGGATCCAGCAATTCCCCACTACTTTTTGAATCCCTCACCCCATAGGGTCAAAGATGATGGGCAATGCTTGACTTGCCTTTGCGCCCACCTAGAATGAATGAACGTTCATTCAGTCGTTGACCTCTGATAACCATGGATAAGAAAGAACGCATTTTCGAAGCAGCTCACGAGATCCTCGGCGAGCAGGGCTTCTACGGCCTTTCCATTGCCGTGGTCGCCAAGAAAGCCAAGGTGGCGGCAGGTACCATCTATCGCTATTTCAGCGACAAGGATGACCTGATCCGCCAGCTCTATCAGCACACTATCCTCAAGTGTCATCCCCTGGTCATGGAAGGTGTGCAGATAGAAGAGGTGTCCTATGAGCAGTATCGACGCCTCTGGCTCAACATCGATGCCATCTTCACCAGCTACCCCAATGCACTCAAGTGCAAATTGCAGTACGAAAGTTCTCCATTGGGGGCTGAATTGGAGCGGGATCCGGTCATAATGGCGACGTGGGCGCCACTTGAGCGCTTCTTTGAGCAAGGACGCCAACAGGGACTCTTCATCGATCTCCCCATTCTGGTGTTGCAAGCATTGAGTCTGGATTGCGTGGCCAACCTGGCACAGCAGCGCCGGGTTCACGATTTCGAATTGACGCAGGAACAGCTGGAGACGGTCATCCGGGCCAGCTGGAATGCCATTTTAAACCCTAATGTTTCCATCACAGGAGCCTGTTCATGAAAAAGTGGATGGCCATCATGTTGCTGATAGCACTCGCCCTGTTTGGCAGTGTCATCGGCTTCAATATGTTCAAGCAGAAGAAGATTGCAGAGTTCATGGCCAATCGGCCCGAGCCCGAGTTCCCGGTCACCGCCATGATCACCAAGGCGCAGGACTGGGTCCCCACCATTGAAGCCATCGGCTTCATCGAGCCGAACCAGGGGGTCACCCTCTCCAGCGAGCTGTCAGGCACCATCGACAGCATCCGGTTCGAATCGGGGGCACATGTCAAAGCGGATCAACTGCTGCTGAGCCTGGACTCCAGTGTGGAAAAAGCCAATCTGAACTCCTCCCAGGCCAGGCTGCCGGCAGCCAGGGCCAAGTTCGAGCGCTACAAGAACCTCTATCAGAAGAACTCCATCTCCCGGGACCAGCTGGATGATGCCGAGGCAAGCTACCGCTCCCTGGAGGCGGACATCGACAGTCTGAAGGCCACCATCGCCCGTCGTGAGGTGCGAGCCCCCTTCAGCGGTGCCGTGGGCCTGCGCAACGTCTTCCTCGGCCAGTATCTGGAACCGGGTACCCAGATTGTGCGCCTGGAAGACACCAGCGTGATGCGCCTGCGCTTCACCGTGCCCCAGACCGACATCTCCAAAATCACCCTGGGACAGACCATCAAGATCAACGTGGATGCCTATCCCCAGACCCAGTTTGACGGCCAGATCACGGCCATCGAGCCCGCGGTCAACTATCAGAGCGGCCTGATCCAGGTGCAGGCAGACATTCCGAACAACGACGGCCAGCTCCGTTCCGGCATGTTCGCCCGCGCCAGCATCATACTGCCCACGGTGAAAGACCAGATCGTGATCCCGCAGTCCGCCATCTCCTTCACCCTCTATGGCGAGAACGTCTACGTCATTCACGAGGCTGACGGCGTGAAACGCGCCAAGCAGGTGGTGGTCAAGGCAGGTGAGCGTCGCGGCAACGATGTCCATGTGCTGTCCGGCATCAAGGCTGGCGATCAAATCGTGCTGTCGGGTCAGGTTCGCCTGAGCAACGATACCAAGGTGCACGTGGTCGAGAACGATGCCCTTGCCGTTCCGGCACAAACCCCGATGCTGTAAGCGCGGAGAGCTGCGATGCGATTTACTGACATATTCATAAAACGGCCTGTGCTGGCGATCTCGCTCAGCTTCCTGATAGCCCTGCTGGGCTTCCAGGCCATCTTCAAGATGCAGGTGCGTGAATACCCCGAGGTGATCAATACCGTCATCACGGTCAACACCAGCTACTATGGCGCCAGTGCGGATCTGATCCAGGGCTTCATCACCCAGCCTCTGGAGCAGGCGGTCGCCCAGGCCGACAACATCGACTTCATGACCTCCTCGAGCCAGCTGGGCAGTTCCACGGTGACGGCGTACATGAAGCTCAACACCGATCCGAACGCCGCGCTGTCCGACATCCTGGCCAAGGTCAACTCGGTGCGTTCCCAGTTGCCCAAAGAGGCGGAAGACCCTTCGGTCACCTCCTCCACCGGCTCCACCACGGCGGTGCTCTACATGGGCTTCACCAGCCCGGAGCTCAACTCCAGCCAGATCACCGACTACCTGGAGCGGGTCATCAAGCCCCAGCTGTTTACCGTGGGCGGGGTCTCCAAGGTGGATCTGTATGGCGGGGTCGAATTCGCCCTGCGGGTGTGGCTGGATCCGGCCAAGATGGCCGCCTTTGACCTGACCTCAAGCGACGTGATGACGGTGCTCAACAGCAACAACTATCAGTCCGCGACCGGCCAGGCCACCGGCTATTTCACCCTGTTCAACGGCAACGCCGAGACCCAGGTCGGCAACATCGAAGAGCTCAAGCGTCTGGTGGTCGCCACCCGCGACAGCAAGGTGATCCGTCTCTCCGACATCGCCAAGGTCTCCCTGGAGAAGAGCCACGACATCTATCGCGCCAGCGCCAACGGCCGCGAGGCCGTGGTTCTGGCCATCAACGCAGCCCCGACAGCCAACCCCATCAACATCGCCCACGATGTGCTGGAGCTGCTGCCGAGCCTGAAGCGCAACATGCCGAGCACCATGCAGGTGAACGTCCTGTATGACTCCACCATCGCCATCAACGAATCCATCCACGAGGTCATCAAGACCATACTGGAGGCGGCCGCCATCGTACTGGTGGTGATCACCCTGTTCCTCGGTTCGTTCCGGGCGGTCATCATCCCCATCATCACCATTCCCCTGAGCCTCATCGGCGTGGTGATGATGATGGACATGTTCGGCTTCTCCATAAACCTCATGACTCTGCTGGCGATGGTGCTGGCCATCGGTCTGGTGGTGGATGACGCCATCGTGGTGCTGGAGAACGTCGACCGTCACATCAAGGAAGGGGAAGAGCCGTTCCGGGCCGCCATCATAGGTACCCGGGAGATCGCCGTGCCCGTCATCGCCATGACGGTCACCCTGGCGGCGGTGTATGCGCCCATCGCCCTGATGGGGGGCATCACCGGCTCCCTGTTCAAGGAGTTCGCGCTGACCCTGGCGGGCGCCGTGTTCGTCTCGGGCATCATCGCCCTGACCCTGTCGCCCATGATGTGCGCCAAGATGCTCAGGGCCAACGAGGAGCCCGGCAAGTTCGAGCGTACCGTACACGATCTGCTGGACCGGATGACGGCCCGCTACGACGCCATGCTCCATGCCGTGATGCAAAAGCGCATCGTGGTCATCCTGTTTGCCGTCATCGTGTTCGCCAGCCTGCCGCTGCTGTTCAAGTTCATTCCGAGCGAGCTGGCCCCGTCCGAGGACAAAGGCGTCATGGCGGTGCTGGGGACGGCACCTTCCAACGCCAACCTGGACTACATCGAAAACACCATGGCGGACGTGAACAAAGTCCTGGACGACCAGCCGGAGATCGCTTACTCCCAGGTCTTCTCAGGGGTGTTCAACTCCAATCAGGCGTTCGGTATCGCCTCCATGGTGCCCTGGAGCCAGCGTGAAGCGAGCCAGAAAGAGGTGCTGGACCGGGTCGCCGGTCTGGTGAAGGACATCCCCGGGATGGCCATCACCACCTTCCAGTTCCCGGAACTGCCGGGGGCCTCGAGCGGTCTGCCCATCCAGTTCGTCATCACCACCCCGAACAGCTTCGAGAGCCTGTTCCTGATCGCGGGTGAGATGCTGGCGGCAACCCAGGCCAACGGCCAGTTCGTCTATTCGGATCTCGATCTGAACTACGACTCGGCCACCATGAAGATCAGCATCGACAAGGACAAGGCGGGTGCCTACGGCATCACCATGCAGGACATCGGCATCACCATGGGCACCATGATGGCGGACGGTTACGTCAACCGTATCGACCTGGATGGCCGCTCCTACGAGGTGATCCCGCAGGTGGAGCGCAAGTTCCGTCTCAACCCCGAGTCCATCAAGGGCTACTACGTGCGTGCCGCCGACGGCAAGTCGATCCCGCTGGGCAGCCTGATCAAGATTGAAGTGAAGGGAGAGCCCCGTGCCCTGCCCCACTTCAACCAGCTGAACTCCGCCACCATCGGCGCCGTGCCGGCACCTGGCGTGGCCATGGGGGATGCGATCAACTGGTTCAAGGCGACCGCGGAAGAGAAGCTGCCCCAAGGCTATCGTTACGACTTCATGGGGGAAGCCCGCCAGTTCGTGACCGAAGGGAATGCGCTCTACGCCACCTTCGCCCTGGCCCTGGCCATCATCTTCCTGGTGCTGGCGATCCAGTTCGAATCCGTGCGTGACCCGCTGGTCATCATGGTGTCAGTGCCGCTGGCCATCAGTGGCGCGCTGATCGCCCTGGCGTGGGGCATGGCCACCATGAACATCTACTCCCAGGTCGGTCTCATCACCCTCGTCGGTCTGATTACCAAGCACGGTATTCTGATCTGCGAGGTGGCGAAGGAGGAGCAGCTGCTCCATGGTCTGAACCGGATGCAAGCCGTGATGCAGGCTGCCAAGGTCCGTCTACGCCCCATCCTGATGACCACGGCGGCGATGATCGCAGGCCTCATCCCGCTGCTCTATGCCTCGGGTGCGGGGGCGGCACAGCGCTTCAGCATCGGCATCGTCATCGTGGCGGGTCTGGCCATCGGCACCCTGTTCACCCTGTTCGTGCTGCCGGTCATCTACACCTTCCTGGCATCCGAGCACAAGCCGCTGCCGGAATTCGACGAATCCATCCCGGCAAAAGCCAAGGGCGGTCACTGATCCCAGCCCACACAAAAAAGGCCCCGAAAGGGGCCTTATTTTTATCCATTGGATGACACACGACATAAGTCCATGAAGCAGTTAAACTAAACCGCACTCAATCCAGACCGCAAGGACGCCATGTCAGGAATCTTCTCCAAGGCCGTCGGCCTTAACGGACTCTCTTATCGTCTGCTTTCCTACATTCTGATCTGCAGTACGGTGCTGGCACTGCTCATCACCGTGCTTCAGCTCGCCTGGGACTACAACAAGGATGTGACCGTCATCGAGGCCAGCATCGGCCAGATCGAGGCCTCCTTCCTGCAACCCATCTCGGCCAGTCTCTGGAATCTGGATGAAGAGCAGGTGAAGGTGCAGATCGAGGGCATCATGAACCTGCCCAACATGCAGTTCGTCATGGTCAAGGAGATGCTGGGCAATTCGGAAGTGCCCCTGCTCACCCAGGGGGTGGAGCAGCCCCAATACGACATCTCCCGCGAGTTCACCCTGAGCTATCAGGGGGAAGTGGTCGGCAAGCTTTTCGTCGCCGCCTCCCTGGAGCAGGTCTACCAGCGCCTCATCGAGAAATCCGTGCTGATCCTGGTCAGCCAGACCATCAAGACCCTGGTCGTCTCGTTCTGCATCCTGGTCATCATCTACTATCTGGTGATCCGTCATATCAACCGCATCGTCAGCTATGCCCAGAAACTGAGCCTGGATCGCCTCGCGGTGGAGCTGACCCTGGAAGGTCGCCCCCTGCCCCGCAAGTCCCCTGACGAATTCGATACCCTGGCCGCCACCCTCAACCAGATGCGCACCCGGTTGAACGACGAGTTCACGGCCCGCCATCAGGCCGCCGATCAGCTCCAGCAGGAGCGGGACTTCTCCGCCACCCTGATCAACTCCGCCAACATGGTCATCTGCTGCATGGAGCCGGATCTCAACATCGCCAGCATCAACCCGGCGGCCATCCTGCTGACCGGCTATCACCACCAGGAGCTGTTGCAGCACAACTGGCTGGATCTCTTCGTCAGCAAGGAGCAGCGTGACGAGCTGGCCGCCACCCTGGCCGATCAGGGCGCTCTGGAGGACAGGGAGATCACCATGCACGACCAGCAGGGCAACGAGCTGGTACTGCAGTGGACCTTCGCTCCCTTCTACGAGGGGCCCAACCTCAAGTACCTGATCGGCTTTGGCTATGACATCACCCCCCTCAAAAAGGTCGAGCGGGAGATCACCCTGTTCAACGAGCAGCTGGAAGGCAAGGTGGCGGAACGCACCCGCAGCCTGAGCGATGCCAACGACCAGCTGGGCAAGGCCTATGACGATCTCAAGCAGGCCCAGCAGACCCTGGTGGAGTCGGAGAAAATGGCCTCGCTCGGTTCCCTTGTTGCCGGCGTGGCCCACGAGATCAACACCCCCATCGGCATCAGCGTCACCGCCTCCTCCTACCTGCAGGAGCGGGTGGCCGACTTCAAGCAGCATATCGAGGCCAAGCAGCTCTCCCGCACCTACCTCAACGAATTCACCCAGAATCTCGACGAGTCGATGCAACTGCTGCAAGGCAACTTGAGACGCGCCTCAGAACTCATCGCCAGCTTCAAGCAGGTAGCGGTCGATCAGTCCTCCGAGGCCCGCTACAACTTCAGCCTCGCCGACAACCTGCATCAGGTGGTGGTCTCCCTCGGCTACAAGCTCAAGAAGGCCCAGTGCGAGGTGGACATCCAGTGCGATCCCAAGCTGAGCATCTACTCCTTCCCGGGCAGCTTCACCCAGATCTATTCCAACCTGATCCTCAACTCCATCCATCACGGTTTCGATGGCTGGGACAGGCCCAGAAAGATCACCATTCAGGTGGCGCAGCAGGGAGACGAGCTGGTCATCGACTACAGTGACAACGGTCGCGGCATCCCCCCGGAGATATTGCCGCGCATCTTCGATCCCTTCGTCACCTCCAAGCGGGGCCAGGGTGGCAGCGGGCTCGGCACTCACATCATCTACAACCTGGTGGTCCAGCTGCTGCGGGGCCGCATCCACTGCGCCAGCGAACCGGGCCAGGGTGCCCAGTTCCACATTCGTCTGCCCATCCAGCAGAACTGAGCACCGGCTCTTGTGGGCCGGCCGCTTTGTCCCCATCATGCTGTGACTGCATTCTTAACGAGCGGAGAACCTCGCAATGGCACAGCATTTTGACTACATCGCCATCGGTGGCGGCAGCGGCGGCATCGCCTCGGCCAACCGGGCAGCCATGTACGGCAAGAAAGTCGCCCTGATCGAAGCCAAAGAGCTGGGTGGCACCTGCGTCAACGTCGGCTGCGTACCGAAGAAGGCCATGTGGTATGCAGGCCAGATCGCCGATGCCCTGAAATATGGCGCCGACTACGGCTTCGACACCACGCTCAACCACTTCAGCTGGGCCAAGCTGGTCGAATCCCGTCAGGCCTATATCGGGCGCATTCACCAGTCCTACCAGAACGTGCTGGGCAAGAACCAGATCACTGTCATCAAGGGCTTCGCCCGCTTCGTCGACAGCCATACCGTCGAGGTGAACGGCGAGCACTACAGCGCCGATCACATCCTGATTGCCACCGGCGGCCGCCCCGAGGTGCCGACCATTCCGGGCGCCGAACTGGGTATCGACTCCGACGGCTTTTTCGACCTGCAAAGCCAGCCCAAACGGGTTGCCGTGGTGGGTGCCGGCTATATCGCCGTGGAGATCGCAGGCGTGATGCAGGCACTTGGCTCCGAGACCCATCTGGTGGTGCGCAAACATGCGCCGCTGCGCAACTTCGACCCCATGATCCACGAGACCCTGGTGGAGATCATGGCGCAGGAAGGGCCCAAGCTGCACACCCACGCCATTCCCAAGGCCGTCATCAAGAACGCAGACGACAGCCTGACCCTGCAACTGGAAGATGGTCGCCACCTCACCGTGGACTGCCTCATATGGGCCATCGGTCGCGTGCCCGCCACCGACAACCTCAATCTGGCTGCCACCGGCATCACCCTGGACGAGAAGGGCTTCATCCCCACAGACAAGTTCCAGAACACCGACGTCGCCAACCTTTATGCCGTCGGTGACAACACCGGCCGCATCCAGCTCACCCCGGTGGCTGTCGCGGCAGGCCGCCGCCTCTCGGAGCGGCTGTTCAACAACAAGCCGGGCGAGCACCTCAACTACGATCTGGTGCCGACCGTGGTGTTCAGCCACCCGCCCATCGGCACCATCGGCCTGACCGAGCCGGAAGCCGTCGCCGAATACGGGGAAGATCAGGTGAAGGTCTACCGCAGCCAGTTCACCGCCATGTACTCGGCCCTGACCCAGCATCGCCAGCCCACCCGGATGAAACTGGTCTGCGTCGGGCCGGAAGAGAAGGTAGTCGGCCTGCACGGCATCGGCTTCGCCATGGACGAAATTCTGCAAGGCTTCGGCGTCGCCATGAAGATGGGCGCCACCAAGGCGGACTTCGACAACTGCGTTGCCATTCATCCAACCAGTGCGGAAGAGTTTGTGACCATGCGATAAGCGGGGTTGAAGCTGGCCTGTCATTATCAGACCAGCTTCTACAACTGTGTTTCCACTCACCATCCGACCAGCGCGGAAGAGTTTGTGACCATGCGATAAGCGGGGTTGAAGCTGACCTCATCACCATCGGGTCAGCTTCCGCCACTTGCTACCAAAACCCTGCCCAGGCCGGGTTTTTTGTGCCTTGCCCGTCCACCAGCCAACAAAACCCGCCTTCTTTACGCCGATTTTACGCCAGCCAAATTGGGCTTTATGGCGCCTTTACGCCCGTTTTACATACCCTTTCAGCGTCAATGAGACCCATGGGATCGACACGGATATGCATCGATCCCTGACGCTAATTACCTCAACGGAGTCGTTATGAATTGGCTATATCTGCTGCTGGTCCTCGCCCTCGCGGGCTATCTGCTGCGCGCCCTCGCGCGCACTCATGAGTGAGGAACCGGATATGTGGCAAGAGATCATCTATCCCGTCGCGTTCGTGCTGCTGGTGCTGCTGCCGGCGCCTCTGCTTGGCAACTACCTGTATCGGGTATTTGAAGGCAAGAGTCGCTGGCTGGCCCCGCTTGAGCGCGCCACCCTGGCCTGCTGCGGCACGGACGGGCGCGAGCAGGACTGGAAGTCCTACGCCCTCAGCCTGCTGGCTTTCAACGGCGCCGGTTTCGGCCTGCTGTTCCTGATCCTGATGGCGCAGGGGCTGCTGCCCCTCAACCCGCAGCAACTGCCAGGGTTGAACTGGCAACTCGCCTTCAACACCGCGGTCAGCTTCATGACCAACACCAACTGGCAGGCCTACTCCGGCGAAGCCAGCCTCTCCTACTTCAGCCAGATGGTGGGGCTCACCACCCAGAACTTCGTCTCCGCCGCCACCGGCGCCGCCGTCGCCATCGCCCTGTTTCGCGGTCTCTCCCGCCAGCAGACCATACACCTTGGCAACTTCTGGCAGGATCTGGTGCGCTTCTGTCTCTACGTGCTGCTGCCCATGGCGTTGATCATGGCGCTGCTGCTGGTATGGCAGGGGGTGCCCCAAAGCCTGTCGGCCTACCTGCCGTTCCACGCTCTGGAAGGCCAGGAGCAGCTGCTGCCGCTCGGCCCGGCCGCCTCCCAGATCGCCATCAAGCAGCTCGGCTCCAACGGCGGCGGCTTCTTCGGCATCAACTCGGCCCATCCGTTCGAGAACCCGACCGCCCTCTCCAACTGGCTGGAAATGGTCGCCCTGCTGACCCTGGCCGCCGCCATGGTCTGCACCCTGGGCCGTTACGTGAAGGATCTGGCCCACAGCCGCGCCATCCTCATCGCCATGACCATCATGCTGGTGCTGGGGCTCTGCCTCGCCATCGGCCAGGAGCTGAAACCGGATCCCGCCCTCGCCCACCTCACCAGCGAAGCCGGCAACTGGGAAGGCAAGGAGAGTCGCTTCGGCCCCGTGCTGTCCAGCATCTGGGAAGTGGCCACCACCGCCGCCTCCAACGGCTCGGTCAACGCCATGCACGACAGCTTCACCCCCCTCGCCGGCATGGTCGGCATGATCAACATGCTGCTGGGTGAAGTGGTGTTCGGCGGCGTCGGTGCCGGCATCTACGGCATGATGCTGTTCGTGCTGCTGACCGTGTTCCTGTGCGGCCTGATGGTGGGGCGCACCCCGACCTATCTCGGCAAACGGCTCGGCATCACCGAGATGAAGTGGGTGGTCGCCAGCATGCTGGTGATGCCGGTCGGGGTATTGGTGATCGGCGGCATTACCCTGCTGATGCCGAACTCCGCCACCGTCATCGGTCACGATGGCCCCCATGGCCTGTCACGACTGATCTATGCCTACGCCTCGGCCGCCGGCAACAACGGCTCCGCCTTCGCCGGCTTTGCCGCCGCCGACAGCTGGCAGTGCATCGCCATCGGGCTGGCCATGCTGCTCGGCCGCTTCGGCTACATCATCCCCGTGCTGGCCATCGCCGGCCAGCTGGCCCGCGCCCCGCGTCAGGAGCGAAGCGAGGGGGACTTCCCCGTCAGCGGCCCGCTCTTCATCACCCTGCTGATCGTCACCGTGCTGCTGATGGGGGGTCTCTCCTTCCTGCCGGTGCTGGCGCTGGGCCCGGTGGCGGAACACCTGAGCCTGCTGGGAGGAGCCTTCTGATGCTGCACCTCCGACTGATCTGCGTGACCAACTACTCGATGCAGGGAGCTTTCCAATGAGCAAATCCGCTTCAATGAGCACCGACACCATTCAGGTGAAGGGCAAGAAACAGAAATCACAGATCCTGCAGGCCATGGTGGAAGCCCTCTATCGCTTCAATCCCAGGGCGCTGTTTGGCAGCCCCATCCTGTTCACTCTCTGGCTGGCGGCCGTGATGGCGACCCTGGAGTCGCTGCTGGGGCAACCGCTCTCCGGCGTCGCTCCTTCTCTGGCCTGGCAGCTGACCGCCTGGCTCTGGCTCACCCTCTGGTTTGCCAACTTCGCCGAGACCCTGGCCGAGGGGCGCGGCAAGGCGCGGGCCGACAGTCTGAAGGCCGGCATGAGCCAGCTCAAGGCTCGCCGGGTCACCAGCCCGCAGGATGACAAGGGCGAGTGGGTACCGGCCACCAGCCTGCTCAAGGGCGATCTGGTGCTGGTGCGCAGCGGCGAAATGATCCCCGCCGACGGCGAAGTGGTCGCCGGCATCGCCTCGGTCAACGAGGCGGCCATCACCGGCGAATCCGCCCCCGTCATCCGCGAGTCCGGCACCGACCGCAGCGGCGTGACCGGCAACACCACTGTCGTCTCCGACGAGATCTGGGTGCGCATCACCAACAACCCGGGCGAAAGTACGCTGGATCGCATGATTGCCCTGGTGGAAGGGGCCAAGCGGCAGAAGACCCCCAACGAGATGGCGCTGGACGCCCTGCTGGTGGGGCTGACCCTGATCTTCCTGCTGGTGGTGGCCACCCTGCCCTGGTTCCTCGACTACAACGGCACCCAGGTGCCCCGGCTCTATCTGCTGGCGCTGTTCATCACCCTGATCCCGACCACCATCGGCGGCCTGCTCTCCGCCATCGGCATCGCCGGCATGGACCGGCTAGTGAAGCTCAACGTGATCGCCAAGTCGGGCCGGGCGGTGGAAGCCGCCGGCGACGTGCGTACCCTGCTGCTGGACAAGACCGGCACCATCACCTTCGGCAACCGGATGGCGGACGAGCTGATCCCGGCCCCCGGCGTGGATCCCTCCCTGCTGGCCCAGGCCGCCATGCTGGCCTCGCTCGGTGACAACACGCCGGAGGGCAAATCCATCCTGACCCTGGCGGGCAAGAGCCACACCAGACCGAGCCAGCTGGAGAGCGACATCCTCATCCCTTTCAGCGCCGAGACCAGGCTGAGCGGGCTGGATCGCAATGGCCATCACTATCGCAAGGGGGCGGTGGACGCGGTGCTACGCTACCTCTCCCTCGATCGCAAGGCAGTGCCGGAGCTCATCCTCAAATCGGTGGACAACATCGCCCGCCAGGGCGGCACCCCGCTGCTGGTCTGCACCCACGAGAAGTTGCTGGGGGTGGTGTACCTCAAGGACATCATCAAGCCGGGCATCAAGGCCCGCTTCCAGACCCTGCGCCACATGGGGATCCGCACCGTGATGATCACCGGTGACAACCCGCTGACCGCCGCCGCCATCGCCGCCGAAGCCGGGGTAGATGACTTCATCGCCGAGGCGACGCCGGAGAAGAAACTGGCCTACATCCGTCAGGAGCAGGCCGACGGCCGGCTGGTCGCCATGTGCGGGGACGGCGCCAACGACGCCCCGGCGCTGGCCCAGGCCGACGTGGGCCTGGCCATGAACGAGGGGACCCAGGCCGCCAAGGAGGCGGGCAACCTGGTGGATCTCGACTCCAACCCCACCAAGCTGCTGGACGTGGTGCTGGTGGGCAAGCAGCTGCTGGTGACCCGCGGCGCCCTGACCACCTTCTCCATCGCCAACGACGTGGCCAAGTACTTCGCCATCCTGCCAGCCCTGTTCATCGCCGCCTATCCGCAGCTGGGGGCGCTGAACCTGATGCAGCTGGGCAGCCCGGAGAGCGCCATCCTGTCGGCCATCATCTTCAACGCCCTGATCATCGTCGCGCTGGTGCCGCTGGCCCTGCGCGGGGTCAGCCTGAAGGGAACGGCGGTCAGCCTGCTGCGCCGCAACCTGCTGATCTACGGCGTCGGCGGCCTGATAGTGCCTTTCATAGGTATCAAGCTGATCGACCTGGTCATCACCGGCCTGGGCCTAGTGTGACTACATAGCGGGGTGCAGGCCTGGCTTGTACCCCATCAATCTTTTGGAGCAAAAAATCATGATAGCAATCAGAACCCTGCTGACCCTGACCCTGCTGCTGGGGGTGGCATATCCGCTGGCCGTCACCGGGCTGGCCCAGCTGCTCTTCCCCTGGCAGGCCAACGGCAGCCTGCTCACCAACGCCAAGCAGCAGGTGGTCGGCAGCGCCCTGCTGGCCCAAAAATTCGAGCGGGCCGACTACTTCCACTCCCGCCCCTCCGCCAGCGATTTCGCCACCATAGGTGGCGGCGGAAGCAACCTGGGGATGAGCTCGCCGCTACGGGCCGAGTTTGCCGCAGCGGCGGCCAGGGCGCAGCCGGAAGCCAGGGTCCCCGCCCTGCTGACCCGCTCCGCCTCCGGCCTCGATCCCCATCTGCCCCTCGATGCAGCACTGGCCCAGGTGGATAGGGTCGCCGGGCAACGGGGGCTGGATCCCGTTCAGTTGACGGAGCAGGTCAAGTCGGCGGCACAAGCTGGTATCCTTGGCCCGCAGGTGGTCAACATTCTCCAGTTGAACCTGCAACTCGATCATCAAAAGGGCGCCTGAGGGCGCTCCTTGCCGTTCGGGAAGGCTCCCTTTCGACAACGGGGACAAGCATGAGCAATGAGGTCACGGCCGCAGTTCGGCCGATGCAACGGGAGCACGGGGATGCGTGATGAAGTGAGGGCAGACGCCCTGCTGGCGAGCCTGGAGCAGGAGCACAGGGGCAAGCTGAAGGTGTTTCTCGGCGCGGCCCCCGGCGTCGGCAAGACCTACGCCATGCTGCAGGCGGTGCGGGAGCAGGCCAGGGAGGGAGTCGACATCCTGATCGGGGTGGTGGAGACCCACGGCCGCCAGGAGACCCTGGCCCTGCTCGACAAGCTCGCCATCCTGCCGCGCACACTGCACCTGCACCGCCAGCAGCGGCTGGAGGAGATGGATCTGGACGGTCTGCTGGCGCGCAAGCCCGCCATCGCCGTGGTGGACGAGCTGGCCCACAGCAACGCCCCCGGCAGCCGCCATGAGAAGCGCTGGCAGGATGTGGAGGAGTTGCTGGGCGCCGGCATCGATGTCTATACCACCCTCAACGTGCAGCACCTGGAGAGCCTCAACGATCTGGTGTGGCAGCTGACCGGGGTCAGGGTCAAGGAGACCCTGCCGGATCAGGTGCTGCTGGAGGCCGACAGCCTGGTGCTGATCGACCTGCCCCCCAAGGAGCTGCTCGGCCGCCTCAAGGAGGGCAAGGTCTATGTGCCCCACCAGGCCAAGGCCGCCCTGCAATCCTTTTTCTCTCTCAACAACCTGACCGCTCTGCGGGAGCTGGCGATGCAGACCGCCGCCAGCCACGTGGAGGGAGACCTGCAGTTGCAGTGGCAGGCGGCCGGCAAGACCACACTGCCGCTGCGGGGCAAGCTGATGGTCTGCATCGGGGATGAGCACGGCGCCGCCCTGGTGCGTTACGGCCACCGCTTCGCCCAGCGCAGGCAACTGCCCTGGCTGGTGGTGCACATCGACAGCAAGGGGCAACGCTCCCCCGAGCTGGAGCAGGCGCTGGCCCTCGCCTCCCAGTTGGGGGCCAGGGTGCTGACCCTCTCCAGCCCGGCCGTGGCCGATGCCCTGCTGGAGACCGCCGAACAGCAGCAGGTCTCCCAATTGCTGCTCGGCAAATCCCGCAACCCGCCCTGGCGTCGATCCCTGGTACAGCATCTGCTCAAACAAGCGCAGGGATTCGAGATCACGCTGGTGGATACCGAGAAGCGCAAGCCCGGTCTGACCCTGCCAACGGCAGGCCCGGGTGAGCTTCGCCAGAGCCTGCTGGCGGTGGCCATCATGGGGGGGACCTCGGCCGCGGTCTGGGCCCTCTCCCACTGGCTGCCCCCCGCCTCCCTGCCCATGCTGTTCGTGCTGGGGGTACTGGCCACCGCGCTCACCACCAGCCTGGTCCCCGCCATCCTGGCCGCCGTGCTGGGATTCGTCGGCCACAATCTGCTGTTCACCTTCCCCTACTTCTCCCTGAGCGTGGCCAGCCACAGCGACCTGCTCACCCTGTTCGTGCTGCTCATCGTCGGCATCGCGGCCGGGCGCCTCGCCTCCCGCCAGCGTCAGCAACTGGTCAGTCTGCGCGAGACCCAGCAACTGGGCAACGCCCTGCTCTCCCTGAGCCAGGGGCTGGCCACCGCCAGCAGCCCGGTGGACGTGCTGAGACAGGGAACCCAGGCCATCGCCCTCGCCCTTGGGCAGCCCGTGTTCGCGCTCGATGGGGATTACCAGTACCGGGCCGGTGACACCCAGACCGGGCCGGGCCAGACCGACAAGGCCGCCATCGACTGGTGCCTGGCCCAGAAGCAGAGCGCCGGTGCCCATACCGCCACCCTCAACGCCGCCGAGGCTCAGTATCATCACCTCGGCGATGACCTGGTGCTGGGCATCCGGCTGGCCAGCCCGCTCACCTCCGCCGCCGAGCACCAGCTGCAGGCCCTGCTCACCGATATCCGCGCCGCCCTGGCGCGGATCGATCTCAACGAGCGGCTGGCGGACAGCCAGTTGCAGGCGGAGACCGACCGGATGCGCGCCGCCCTGCTCTCCTCGGTCTCCCACGACCTGAAGACGCCGCTGGCCACCATCATGGGGGCTGGCAGCACCCTGCTGGAATACGGGGACCGGATAAGTGCAGAGGACCGCATCGAACTGCTGCACTCGGTGCAGGACGAGGCGCGCCGCCTGCACGGCTATGTGCAGAACCTGCTGGACATGACCCGCATCGGTTCACCGGATTTCCAGCTGAAACGGGACTGGGTCGACCTGGCGGACCTGGTGGAGAGCGCCCGCCGCCGTCTCGACTCCTCCTGGCGCCAGCACAAGCTGCTGGTGCACTTCGATCAGCAGATCCCCCGGCTCTATGTGCACGGCGCCCTGATCGAGCAGGTGCTGGTCAACATCCTCGACAACGCCTCCCGCTACTCGCCGGCCGGCACCCCCATCGAGTTCAAGGTGATGCTGGCGGCCCCCGACCTCATCATCGACATCATCGATATCGGGGTCGGCATCGCCGAGTCGGATCGGGACAAGATCTTCAATCTGTTCTACACCCAGCCGGTCGGCGACTGCGGCAGCCGCGGCACCGGGCTTGGCCTCGCCATTTCCCGCGCTATGATAGAGGTCCACGGCGGCCGCATCTGGGCATTCGCCGGCCCCAACGGCAACGGCACCTGCATGCGCATCTCCCTGCCGCTGGCCCTCAACGCACCGGCGGCCTGATGGTCGCCGCCCTTTTCAATCAGCAAACGGGAGGCTGAATGGCTCACATACTGGTCATCGACGACGAGGCGGCCATCCGCCGTTTTTTGCGGATCAGCCTGATCGCCGAAGGACATCAGGTGAGTGAGGCGGTCGGCGTCACCGAGGGGATGGCGCAGTATCGCCACCTCAACCCCGACCTGGTGATCCTGGATCTGGGCCTGCCGGACGGTGATGGCATCCAAATCCTGCACGCCATCCGCGAGCACCACGCCAATCCCGTGCTGGTGCTCTCGGCGCGGGACTCGGAGCAGGATAAGGTGCGGCTGCTGGATGCGGGGGCCAACGACTACATGAGCAAGCCGTTCGGCGTCGGGGAGATGATGGCCCGTATCCGGGTGCTGCTGCGCCAGCGCGTCGGTGCCACCAGCGGCGAGTGTCGACACTTCCCCCACTGTGGCCTGACCCTGGACAGCAGCAGCCACAAGGTGACCTTGCAGGGCGAGGAGATCCCCCTCTCCCGCAAGGAGTTCGCCCTGTTGCAGGCGCTGGTGTGCCACCCCGGCAAGCTGGTGCAACAGACCCAGCTGCTCATCGACATCTGGGGGCCAAGCCACAAGGAGGACACTCACTACCTGCGCATCGTCATCGCCAGTCTGCGCAAGAAGCTGGGAGATAACCCCCAGCAACCCACGCTGATCGAAACTGAAGCCGGCATCGGCTACCGCTTTATCGGCAGCTGATGTTTCACGTGGAACGACGCCAACCGCAGCACAGGGCCAGCAGACCGCATCCCCCGAGCAGCAGCCCGAGATCCTGCAAGCTGGCTGCAACCGCCAACCCCAGGCTGAGCAGCAGGTAGTAACCGAGCCCGAACAGGGCCCCGGCACTGCCCGCCACCTCCCGATAGGCCAGCAGTGCCTGGCTCAGCACATTGGGGATAGCCAGCCCGAACGCGATCACCACTCCCGTCATGGGCAGCAGAAACCAGAGCGATGCCTGACTGGCCCACACCAGCCAACCCGAACCCGATGCCAGCACGGCGGCGAGCCGTATTAACGAGGCAGGCGTCCAGCCACGGCCCAGCAGGCGCTTGTTGAGCAGGCTGCCCACCAGGGTCGCCAGCGCCAGCACGATGCCGGAGTAACCAAATTCCCCCGCGCTCAGCCCCAGACCGGCAAACAAAAACGGCGCCAGGCTGTAGTAGCCGAACAGCATGGTGTTGAACAGCGCCACCAGGGCAGCGCTGCGCCACAAGCCGGTATCACGTACCATCCGGCAGGCCAGCGGCCAGAGTGCGACCCTTTGGGTGATGGCCGGGCGGGTTTCCGGCAGTTGCCAGCAAGCCATCAGCAACAAGCCGATTGCCAGCGCCAGCAGGGCGCCGAATACCCCGACATAACCCACCCCATCAGCCAGCAGGCCACCGCTCACCAGCCCCAGTACCGGGCTCAGGGAGAGCGCGATGCCCATCACCGAAAAGACCCGCGCCAGATCGCTGCCCTGATAGCTGTCGCGCAGCATGGTCTGGGTCACCACGGAACCCACGGCGGCACCGAAGGCCGCGATGACCCGGGCCAGCAGCAGGGTTTCAAATTGAGCGGCCAGCAACGCCAGCAGGGTGCCGGCGCCATAGGTCAGCAGCCCCGCCAGCATGGCGGGACGCCGCCCGATGAGATCGCACAACCTGCCCCAGCAGACCACGCCCGCCGCAAACGCCAGAAAATAGACCGACAGGGTCTGGGACGCCAGCCCCTCGCTCACCCGAAACTCAGTGGCGATATGGGTCAGCACCGGGCTGTAGATGGTCTCCACTATCTGGGGAAACATCATCAATCCGACCACCAGCCAGCGCGGTGGCAACCTGTTGTTCATGACACACCTCCTTCACAAGAGGTCGCCATTCTAGAGAGGGATAACTTGTCCGATTACAATAAGGCGGACTATAAACAGCAAGAATCGGACACATGGCCTTTATTCTTCCCGATCACCCCTTTGATCCGGACCAGCACGACGGCAGCGCCATCGGTATTGCCGCCGCCCTCGGCTGGCACGACTCCGGCCGCCATCAGCACCAGCGCCACCAGCTGCTGTTCGCCCAGGCAGGCTGCATGACCATAGAGCTGGACGATCAGGTCTGCCTGCTGCCGCCGACGCGAGCGGCCTGGTTGCCAGCAGGCCTGCCCCACCGGGTGTTGATGCGCGGGGTAGTGGCCTATCGCTCCCTCTACTTCCAGCCGGAGCCCGCGTTGCCAAACGAGATGGCGGTGCTGGCGGTCAACCCGCTGCTGCGGGAGATCATCGAGCGGATGGCGCTCTGGCCCTGGGACAAGCCGGAAGCAGAGCAAACCTGCACACTGGCATTATTGAAAGAAGAGCTGGCGCAAGCGCCGCGGGAATCCTGGCAGTTGCCGCTGCCGTCAGACGGGCGTCTGACCGGCTGGCTGCAGGAGATAAAGCGGGGTGACACCCTGCCCGATCGGCTCAACCGGCTGGCCGAGCGGGTGGGTGCCAGTGACAAGACCATAGGCCGCATCTTCATGCGGGAGACCGGCATGAGCTACCAGGCCTGGCGCCAGCAGTGGCGACTGCTGCGGGCCATGGAACTGCTGGCCGAAGCCGAGCCCATCAGCCGGGTAGCCGCAGCCCTGGAGTTCGCCAGCGACAGCGCCTTCATCGCCTTCTTCAGGCAGCACACGGGGCAGACCCCCTTGCGCTACCTCAGCTCTCGGGATGAGTCGCATCGGCCGAGCTCGCCTCCACCACCAGGGTCTCCAGGGCCAGCGGCTTGAGGTTGTGGATGGCCTCTGCCACCACGTCATGGGAGGCCTGCTGCTGCAAGGCCAGCATCTCCTGCTGCAGGGCGGCGCTGTCCAGCTCGGGTCTGGGGTTCTCGGCGGCCATGGCATTCAGGCTCAGGCTGCTGGCAATCAGGGTAGCGATCAGGATCTTCATCTGGCGTGCTCCGGTGTGGTTGAGATGACCAGATAGCTATTCCAATAGTTGTGCCAGATTTATAACAGCATGATTTTATTGATATAAATAATTTTTTGATGCTGTCATTCCCCTTCCTGAATCGAATGTTGGTTATTTTAAAACCTATAAATGGTTTTTTTTACCACCTCCATCATGGCAACCCTGTTCCACGTGAAACGCCCCGTTTTTTTGATCGACACCCGCTTTTGAAGTGAGCTATGGTGCTAGCTCCCCCCTTAACTGACTCTGGATTTGCCACCGAATGGAATTCTCCTTGTTCGGCGAGAAGTTCACTCGCCACGCCGGTATTACCCAACTCATGGACGACCTCAATCAAGGGCTGCTGAATCCCGACGCCATCATGCTGGGAGGCGGCAATCCGGCCCCCATCCCCGCCATGCTGGAACGCTTTCAGGCCGAGGCCAACACCCTGCTCGACAACGGCGAACTGATCAAGGCCATGGCCAACTACGATGGCCCCCAGGGCAAGGACAGGTTCACCAGGGCGCTGGCGACCCTGCTCAGCAAGGAGCTGGGCTGGGAAATCTCCGCCCGCAACATCGCCCTGACCAATGGCAGCCAGAACGCCTTCTTCTATCTGTTCAACCTGCTGGCCGGTGAGTTCGCCGACGGTCGCAAGAAGAAGGTGCTGTTCCCCCTGGCCCCCGAATACATCGGCTATGCCGACTCGGCCCTCTCGGACGATCATTTCGTCGCCTACAAGCCCACCATCGAGAAGCTGCCCGACGGCCAGTTCAAATACCACGTGGATTTCGAGAGCCTGCAGGTGGGCGACGACATCGGGGTGATCTGTGTCTCCCGGCCGACCAACCCCACCGGCAACGTGCTCACCGACGAGGAGATCGAGCACCTCGATCAGATCGCCCGTGACAAGGGGATCCCGCTGCTCATCGACAATGCCTACGGCGTGCCCTTCCCCGGCATCATCTTCAGCGACGCCAAGCCGTTCTGGAACGCCAACACCATCCTCTGCATGAGCCTCTCCAAGCTCGGCCTGCCGGGCACCCGTTGCGGCATCGTCATCGCCGACGAGAAGATCATCCGGGCCATCACCAACCTGAGCGGCATCATCAATCTGGCGCCGGGCAGCCTGGGTCCGGCCATCACCATTCCGATGATCGAGAGCGGTGACATCATCACCCTGAGCGAACAGGTGGTGAAACCCTTCTACCAGCAGAAAGCCACCTTCGCGGTCCAGCTGCTGCGCGAGGCCATTCCGGATCCGCGCTTCCACATCCACAAGCCGGAGGGAGCCCTCTTCCTCTGGCTCTGGTTCGAAGACCTGCCGATCCACTGCCAGGAGCTGTATGAGCGACTGAAGGCGAAGAACCTGCTGATCGTGCCCGGCCACTACTTCTTCCCCGGCATCGACGATCCCGAGTGGCGCCACAGCCAGGAGTGCATCCGCCTCAACTATGCCCAGAGCGAAGATCTGGTGCGTCGCGGCATCGCCATCCTGGCCAACGAGATCAACGCCCTCTACGCCGGTTGATTCCCCCTTCGGCATGAAAAAAAGAGGCCTGCAGATGCAGGCCTCTTTTCTATCAGGTGGTCAGCGATGTTGTTTAACCGGGCAGTGCCAGCTGATCGGGTTTGCCGATGGGGATGGCACGGGGCTTGAGCGCTTCCGGCAGCTCCCGGGCCAGCTCTATGGTCAGCAGACCGTGCTCCAGCCTGGCCCCCTGCACTTCCACGTGCTGGCTCAGCTTGAAGGCGAGCTCGAAGTCCCGCTCGGCGATCCCCTGATGGAGGAACTGGCGCTCGCCCATGGTGGCGACCTTGCGCCCCTTCACCTTGAGGGTACCGTTTTCGGTCTCCAGCTCCAGCTCATTGCGATCGAAACCGGCCACGGCAACCGTGATGAGGTAGCTGTCGTGATCCCGCTTTTCGATGTTGTACGGGGGGTAGGCCGAGGTCTTCTGATCGAACAGGCCTTCCAGCTCGCGGGCCATCCGCTCGAAGCCGACGGCATTGGAATAGAGATGAGAAAAGTCGAGGTTACGCATGATCCTATCCTTCTATAAAGCAACAGGGTTTACTCTCCGCGGGCCCGCCATCGGCACCCGGGAAACATCAGCAATGCAACGAGGTCAGGCTGTCAGCCGTTGATCTCGATCTTGCGGGGCTTCATCGCCTCGGGCACTTCGCGCACCAGGTCGATGTGCAGCAGACCGTTCTTCAGGTCGGCCCCCTTCACCCGCACATAGTCGGCCAGCTGGAAGCGACGCTCGAAGCCGCGTTCGGCAATGCCTTGGTAGAGGTAGTTGCGCTCGGTGTCGGCCTGCTTGCTGCCCTTCACCGTCAGCAGATTTTCCTGGAAGCTCAGCTCCAGCTCTTCCTGGGTAAAGCCCGCCACCGCCATGCTGATGCGGTAGTCGCTGTCACCCAGCTGCTCGATGTTGTAGGGGGGATAGCCGGCATTGCCATTGCTGGCGGCAGATTCGATGAGAGTGGCCAGACGATCGAAACCGATGGCAGAACGATAGAGCGGAGAAAAGTCGATAGAACGCATAGTATTACCCTCTTGTGAGCGATAACGGATTGTTTGCCCTCCTGATGGACGGGCACCTGGTCGAAACCTCTGTCGAGCGTTCCGGCCTTGTTATCTATATAGGGGCCAGCATTTGGCTTTCAAGGGGTAAAAACAAAAGAAATGCAGGCCATCAAGAATGGCCCGATTAGATCGATAATAGGCCTGCGGGCCACTCATGATCCGTCCCTCATCCTTCCATACTGGCCGTGTCCCCAACGAGAAACCGGAGCACGCCATGAAGATTACCCAGGTTCGCAACGCCACCCTGCTCATCCACTACGCAGGAACCCGCTTCCTCATCGACCCCATGCTGGCCCCCAAGGGGAGCTACCCCGGCTTCGAAGGCATGGCCAACAGCCATCTTCGCAACCCCCTGGTCGAGCTGCCGCTGCCCATGGCGACCCTGCTGGAGGTGGATGCGGTGATCGTCACCCATGACCATCTGGATCACTGGGACGATGTCGCGAAAGCGAAGATCCCCAAGCACCTTCCCCTGTTCGTGCAGCATCAAAAAGATGCCGACACCATGAGGGGATGCGGCTTCGAGGATGTGCGCCTGCTGGGCGAGGTCGGCGAGTTCGCCGGCATCCGCCTGCAACAGACGGAAGGCCGACACGGCAGCGATACCATCATGGCCCTGCTGGGGGATCGCCTTGGCGAGGTCAGCGGAGTGGTCTTCTCCCATCCCGCCGAAAAGACCCTCTATCTGGCCGGCGACACCGTCTGGAATGCCCAGGTTGAACAAGCGCTGCACCGGCACCAACCCGAGGTTGTCGTCCTCAACTGCGGTGATGCCCAGGTGACGGGTCTGGGCGCCATCATCATGGGCAAGGAGGATGTGGCCGCCGTCTATCAGGCCGCCCCGCAGGCCACCCTGATCGCCAGCCACATGGAGGCGGTCAATCATGCCCTGCTGTCCCGGCGGGAGCTGCGCGACTACCTGGACAGCCAGGGGATGGCCGCCCGGGTACGGGTGCCCGAGGATGGCGACACCATGGTGCTCTGAGCGAGGGGCCGGGCACCACATGGCTCTTCGGCTTTCTGTTGCTGCCCCGTATGATGGGGATCCGAGTGCAAAGGAGTTTGCCACCATGCCCCGTCCCCTCATCGTCGCCGTCATCACCTTCGATCGCTTCAGCCCCTTTCACTGCTCGGTGCCCTGCCTCATCTTTGGCGACAAGATGATGCCGGGCCAGTCGCTGTTCGAGCTGAGACTCTGCGCCGGGGATGACACGCGGCAACCCGCCTCCTCCCAGGGCTTTCGCATGGAGGCCGACTATGGCCTGGAGGGTCTGCTGGAGGCGGATATCATCATCATCCCCTTCTGGCGCGATCCGGCCGAGCGCCCCGCCCAACCCCTGCTCGATGCCCTGGTTGCCGCCCGGATCAGGGGAGCCCAGATCGTGGGGCTCTGTCTCGGTACCTATGTGCTGGCCTATGCCGGCCTGCTGGACGGGCGCGGTGCCGCCACCCACTGGGAATTTGAACAGGAGTTCGTCCAGCGCTTCCCCCGGGTGCGGCTCGACACCAATGCCCTCTACGTCGACGACGACGGGCTCATCACTTCGGCTGGCACCGCCGCCAGCCTGGACTGCTGCCTCTATCTGGTTCGCCAGCATCACGGCAGCCAGATTGCCAACAAGCTGGCCAGGCGGCTGGTGGTGCCTCCCCACCGGGAGGGTGGCCAGGCCCAGTTCATCGAGCAGCCGGTACCCGCCACCACCCGGGATGCCAGGATCAACCAGCTGTTCGATCACCTTCGCCTGCACCTGGCCGCGCCCCACACCCTGGACAGCCTGGCGGAACATTGCATGATGAGCCGACGCACCTTTAGCCGCCGCTTCCAGCTCGCCACCGGTCTCTCCCTCGGGGAGTGGCTGATGTCGGAGCGCCTGCGCCGCAGCCAGATGCTGCTGGAGTCCAGCGCCCACACCGTGGAACGCATCGCCGAACTGGTGGGGCTCGGGTCTGCCACCATCTTGCGCAAGCACTTTCGCACCCGCTTCGGGGTGTCGCCGCGGGAGTGGCGCCGCACCTTTCGTGGTGACAGAGTCTAGGTCCCTCATGTTTCACGTGGAACGCGCCCTCTCCCTTCCGCCCAAAAAACAAAAAGCCGCTCACGAGGAGCGGCTTTTGATGATTGTCGGACCGTCTGATTAGACGTCGAGGTTGGCAACCCGCAGGGCGTTGGTCTCGATGAAGTCGCGACGGGGCTCTACGGCGTCACCCATCAGGGTGGAGAAGAGCTGGTCGGCGCCGACTGCGTCGTCGATGGTGACACGCAGCATGCGACGGGCTTCCGGATCCATGGTGGTTTCCCACAGCTGCTCCGGGTTCATCTCCCCCAGCCCTTTATAGCGCTGGATGTAGATGCCACGCTTGCCTTCGCCCATCAGCCACTCGACCGCTTCAACGAAGCTGGCGACCGGCTTCACCTTCTCACCACGCTTGATGTAACCGCCTTCCTCGATCAGGTTGGCGATCTCCTTGCCCAGGGAGACCAGCTGACGGTACTCGGAGGATTGCAGGAAGTCATAGCTCAGCGGATATTCACGGTCGACCCCGTGCTGGCGTACCACGGCGTGGGGCACGAACAGGCTGCGCTCCTCGTCGCGGCGTACCTGCATCTGGTACTGGATACCGTGGTTGCTCTCGTTGAGCACGACTTCCATGCTCTGGCACCAGGTCTGCAGATCGCTCTCGCTGGCCAGCAGGGTTTCGTTCAACTCAGGCTGATAGATCAGCTGGGTCAGCACGGCTTCCGGGGCGCGGCGGGACATGCGGGTGATGAGGTGAGTCACGGAGCGATGCTGGTTGACCAGACGCTCCAGCGCCTCGCCACCGATGGCCGGGGCAGACTCGTTGACGTGCAGGGTCGCACCGTCCAGCGCCATGGCGGTCTGGTACTGCAACAATGCGTCTTCGTCTTTCAGGTACTGCTCCTGTTTGCCCTTCTTCACCTTGTAGAGCGGCGGCTGGGCGATGAAGACATAGCCACGCTCGATGATTTCCGGCATCTGACGATAGAAGAAGGTCAGCAGCAGGGTACGGATGTGCGCACCATCGACGTCCGCATCCGTCATGATGATGATGTTGTGATAGCGCAGCTTGTCCGGGTTGTACTCGTCGCGACCGATGCCACAGCCCAGGGCGGTGATCAGGGTGCCCACCTCCTGGGAGGAGATCATCTTGTCGAAACGGGCCTTCTCCACGTTCAGGATTTTACCCTTGAGGGGCAGGATGGCCTGGTTCTTCCGGTTGCGACCCTGCTTGGCGGAACCGCCAGCAGAGTCCCCTTCCACGATGTAGAGTTCGGAGAGCGCCGGGTCTTTCTCCTGACAGTCCGCCAGCTTGCCGGGCAGACCGGCGATATCCAGCGCGCCCTTGCGGCGGGTCAGTTCGCGGGCCTTGCGGGCCGCTTCACGGGCACGGGCCGCATCGATGATCTTGTTGACCACGATTTTGGCGTCGCCCGGGTTTTCCAGCAGGAAGTCGGCCAGCTTCTCACCCATGGCCTGTTCCACGGCGGTCTTCACTTCGGAAGAGACCAGCTTGTCCTTGGTCTGGGAGGAGAACTTAGGGTCAGGCACCTTGACGGAGATAACGGCAATCAGACCTTCACGGACGTCGTCACCACTGGCGGCGGACTTGGCCTTCTTGCTGTAGTCCTCCTTGTCCATGTAGTTGTTCAGCGTCCGGGTCAGCGCGGTACGGAAGCCCACCAGGTGGGTACCGCCATCCCGCTGCGGAATGTTGTTGGTGAAGCAGTAGACCCCTTCCTGATAGGCGTCGTTCCACTGCATGGCGACTTCGACACCGATGCCGTCCTGCTCTGTGGTGAAGTGGAACACCTTGGGGTGGATCGGGGTCTTGTTCTGGTTCAGGTACTCGACGAAGGCCTTGATGCCCCCTTCGTAGCAGAAGTGCGCCTCACGGCCATCACGCTCGTCCATCAGACGGATGGAGACGCCGGAGTTGAGGAAGGAGAGCTCGCGCAGACGCTTGGCCAGGATCTCGTAGTGGAACAGGGTGTCACTGAAGATGGTCGGGCTCGGCCAGAAGCGGACTTCGGTCCCGGTGCCAGTGCTGTCACCAATCTGCTTGAGGGGTGCCTGCGGCTCGCCCAGGTGATAGGTCTGCTCGTAGACATGACCGTTGCGGCGGATGGTCAGCAGCAGCTTGTCGGAAAGCGCGTTCACCACGGAAACGCCCACACCGTGCAGACCGCCGGACACCTTGTAGGAGTTGTCATCGAATTTGCCGCCGGCGTGCAGCACGGTCATGATGACTTCAGCGGCCGAACGACCCTCTTCCGGGTGGATGTCCACCGGAATGCCGCGACCGTTGTCGCGCACGGAGACGGAGCCGTCGGAATGGATCTTGACCTGGATATCGGAGCAGTAGCCAGCCAGAGCCTCGTCGATGGAGTTGTCGACGACCTCGAACACCATGTGGTGCAGGCCCGATCCATCGTCCGTATCGCCGATATACATCCCCGGGCGCTTGCGGACCGCATCCAGGCCCTTGAGCACCTTGATATTCGAGGAGTCGTAAGTATTTTCACTCATAGCTTACTCTCTGCCTTCTCTAACGTTTCGGAGATCTTGCCTTGTTCCACGTGGAACAGCTTGCAGTCACTCGCATCCATCATGTCTGCGAGCTGACCGGTATCGATGGCGGTGATGAACACCTGGGACGCGCACTGCTTCAGCCTTGCGGCCAGCAGACGACGTTTGTCGACATCCAGTTCAGAGGCAAAATCATCAATTAAAAAAATACAGCCGCGGCTGCTATGTTGATTCAAATAGAGCCCTTGGGCCAGCCGCATGGCACAGACCAGCAACTTCAGCTGACCCCTGGACAAAATATCCTGCGCGGGCACGCCGTTCGCCTTGAGCCGCACGTCCGCCTTCTGCGGACCGACCCCAGTGTACCCCAGCGAACGATCCCGTTCGAACCCCGCCTCCAGCAATGCGTCGAGGGGAGTGTCTTTTTCCCAGCCTCGATAGAATCCAAGACTGATATCGAACTCCGGCAGAAAATCTGCCGTCATCTCCTTGATCAGGGGCGTAATGGCCTGACAATAACTGGCGCGAAACCCCGCCAGCTCGCCACCCAGTCGCACCAGCTCCTGATCCCAGAATGCCAGTTGACGATACTGGGTGCTCTGGCGCAGCAAGGCATTGCGCTGCTTCAACAGCCGACGCACCCGCCCCCAGAGGGAGAAGAAGGTCGGCTCCTGATGGAAAACACCCCAGTCGAGCCAGGCCCGGCGAGCCTGGGGCCCACCGGTCAGCAGGCTGAAACCATCGGGGTGGATCAACTGTACCGGCAACAGCTCCGCCAGATCGGCCAGGCGCTGGGCCTGGGCACCGGCGATCTTGAGCTGGGTTTCGCCCCCCTTGTCCTTGGCAAGCCCGATGGGCACCTGACGCCCCTCCAGCTCGCACTGGGCAAACAGGGTAAAGGCCCGCTCGCCCTGGCGGATGACCCGCCCGGTCAAATGGGTACGAAACGAGCGGCCGAGACCAAGGTAATGAATGGCTTCCAGCACGCTGGTCTTGCCACTGCCGTTGCTCCCGACCAGGATATTGAGGCCGGGAGACAGCGCGAGACTGGCGTGCTGAATGTTGCGAAAGTCGCTGAGCTGGAGTTTGACCAGGGACACGACTAGATCCGCATCGGCATCACCACGTACTGGGCATCTTGGTTCTCAAAATCCTCAATAATGGCGCTGCTGATGGAATCGCTCAGGCTGATCCGGATTTGGTCACATTTTAACGTATTCAACACGTCCAGCACATAGGAGACGTTGAAGCCGATCTCCATCTCGCCAGCGGCGTATTGTACGTCAAGCAGCTCTTCGGCTTCTTCCTGTTCCGGGTTGTTGGCGGTGATGCGCAGCAGGTTTTCCTGCAGATTGAGACGCACCCCACGGAATTTCTCGTTGGAGAGGATGGCGGCACGGGCAAAGGCCTGGCGCAGATCCTCGCGACCGGCGATCAGGGCCTTGTCACTCCCCCGGGGGATGACGCGGCGCCAGTCCGGGAAACGCCCATCCACCAGCTTGGAGGTGAAGATGAAGCCATCCAGGGCGGCACGCAGGTTGCTGCGGCCCACTTGCAGCCGTACCGGCTTGTCTTCCGCTTCCAGCAGGCGCACCAGCTCCAGCACCCCTTTGCGCGGCAGGATGACCTGATGATCGGGCAACGATTCCCCCACCACCTCGCGGCGGCAGGTGGCCAGCCGGTGACCGTCCGTCGCCACGGTACGCAGGCCGTGTCCTTCGCTCTCGAACAGCATGCCGTTCAGGTAGTAGCGCACGTCCTGGCTCGCCATGGAGAACTGGGTCGCGTCGATGAGTTTTTTCAGCTCCAGCTGGCTGATGTCGAACTCGAGTACAGATTCCCAATCCTCGATGTTCGGGTATTCGGTGGCCGGCAGGGTCGACAGGTTGAAGCGGGAGCGGCCGGAACGGATGATGAGGCGCTCTCCCTCGGTGCTGAGGCGGATCTCCGCCCCCTCCGGCAGACCGCGACAGATGTCCAGCAGCTTGCGCGCCGGCACTGTGGTGCGGCCATCCTGGCTGTCGCTGTTGAGATAAACCTGTCCGATCATCTCCACCTCGAGATCGGTCCCGGTCAGCGACAGCAGGCCATTGCTGACATCGAGCAGGACGTTGCCGAGGATGGGCAGGGTCGGCCGGCCACCCAGGGCACCGGACACCAGTTGCAGGGGACGTAACAGGGCCTCACGGCTAATTTCGAGCTGCATCTGTGCTCTCCGTTGTTATTGGGAGGAAAGGATTCGGATCAGGCTGGAACATGCAATCTGCATCTGTGCACTCCGTTCCGTTATCAGGAAGAAAGGGTACGGATCAGGTTGGAATAATCTTCCTTGATGTCGTGACTCTCTTCCTTCAGCTGCTCGATCTTGCGGCAGGCATGAAGAACCGTGGTGTGGTCACGGCCACCAAAGGCATCCCCTATCTCAGGCAAGCTGTGGTTGGTCAGCTCCTTGGCCAGCGCCATCGCCAGCTGGCGCGGGCGGGCAACGGAACGGGAGCGACGCTTGGAGAGCAGATCCGCCAGCTTGATCTTGTAGTACTCCGCCACCGTCTTCTGGATGTTGTCGATGGTGACCAGCTTCTCCTGCAAGGCCAGGAGATCGCGCAGCGCCTCGCGCACGAAGTCGATGTTGATGGCGCGGCCGGTGAAGTTGGCATTGGCGATCACCCGGTTGAGGGCGCCTTCCAGTTCACGGACGTTGGAGCGCAGCCGTTTGGCGATGAAGAAGGCCACTTCGTCCGGCAGATGGATCTGGTTCTCGTCCGCCTTGCGCATCAGGATGGCAACCCGGGTCTCCAGCTCCGGCGGCTCGATCGCCACCGTGAGTCCCCAGCCGAAGCGGGACTTGAGACGATCTTCCACCCCGTTGATCTCTTTCGGATAACGGTCCGAGGTCAGGATGATCTGCTGGTTGCCTTCAAGCAGGGCATTGAAGGTGTGGAAGAACTCCTCCTGGGAGCGCTCCTTGTTGGCGAAGAACTGGATGTCATCGATGAGCAGGGCATCGACGCTACGGTAATAACGCTTGAACTCTTCAATGGCGTTATTCTGCAGCGCCTTCACCATGTCCTGCACGAACCGTTCGGAGTGCATGTAGATGACTTTGGCGTCTTTCTTGCGATCCTTGATGGCATTGCCAACGGCGTGCAGCAGGTGGGTCTTGCCCAGGCCGGTTCCGCCATAGAGGAACAGCGGGTTGTAGGCACCACCCGGATTGTCGGCCACCTGACGGGCGGCCGCACGGGCCAGCTGGTTGGACTTACCCTCGACGAAATTCTCGAAGGTATAGTTCACGTTGGTGTTGCTCTTGTGGTTTGGCTCGGGCTTGTTTTCGGCCTTGTTTTCCCAGCTCTTGGGAGAGTTATTCACAGGATCGACACCACGGGCCGGCGCCCTGGCGACCGCGACGGGATGAGGGCGATTGCCGATATCAAAACGCAGGGTGGGAGCGTCGGCTCCGCACAGCTCGTTGATGATGCCGTTGACCCGGAGCAGGTACTTGTCGCGTACCCAGTCCAGAACAAAGCGGTTCGGTGCATACAGGGTCAGAGTATTGTCACTCAACTCCGCTTGAAGCGGCCGGATCCACATGCTGAATTCTGCCGAGGGCAACTCATCTTGCAGCCGGTTAAGGCACTGCTGCCATAGCGAAGCAGTCACTCTAGACTCCCGTCAATTGATTAAGTAAAGACCGGCTATTCTACGTTTTTAGTGGCCGGATCTCCAGTTGCTGCCGCACGGATCCAGCAAATAAGATCCTTGACTTTCAAGGATCCAACGCCCCAGGATCCCATTTCATCCCCAAAGTTACCCACAGCCGGATATCGGCAATGTGGACAGAATGGCGCGCTGCAACCATAGTTATTTTATATAACCAAATATCATTTATTTTTTATATTTTATTCCAATAACATCAGCACCAACCCGTGATTACAACTAAAAATACAGCACTACAGAGAGAGGAATCCCCATGAAATCCACCATCAAACTGATTTCCGGCGCCGCCATTCTGCTGGCCAGCCTGTCCGGCCAGGCCATCGCCCAGGAAACCATCAAGGTCGGCATGTCCGGCAAATATTTCCCGTTCACCTTCGTCAAGCAGGACAAGCTGCAGGGCTTCGAGGTGGACATGTGGAACCAGATCGGTGAGCGCACCGGCTACAAGGTCGAGTTCGTGACCGCCAGCTTCTCCGGCTTGTTCGGCATGCTGGAAACCGGCCGCGTTGACACCATCTCCAACCAGATCACCATCACCGACGAGCGCAAGGCCAAGTACGCCTTCTCCCAGCCCTATGTCTATGACGGTGCCCAGATCGTGGTCCGCAAGGGCAACAACACCATCCACGGCATCAAGGATCTGGAAGGCAAGAAAGTCGCCGTCAACCTGGGCTCCAACTTCGAAGAGCTGCTGCGCAAGAACGACCCCAACAAGAAGATCGACATCCGCACCTATGACTCCGCCTTCGAGCAGGATGTCGCCCTGGGCCGCATCGACGCCTTCGTGATGGACCGCGTCTCCACCGCCCAGCTGATCAAGGAATCCAAGCTGCCGCTGCAACAGGCCGGTGCACCGTTCGAAACCATCGAGAACGCCCTGCCCTTCCTGAAGACCCCGGAAAAGCAGGCCGTGCTGAAGAAGGTTGACGATGCCCTCACCGCCATGCGCAAAGACGGCACCCTGACCAAAATCTCCGAAAAATGGTTCGCAGCGGACATCACCAGCAAATAAATGATGGAATTTGACCTCGAGTACACGCTAGGGCTGTTTCCCATCCTGCTCAAATACCTGGGCACCACGATGGAAATGGCCCTGTGGGGATTCGTATTGGCACTCGTACTGTCGCTGATCCTGGCGATAGTACGGGTGTTTCGCGTTCCCGCACTTCACTGGCTGGCGATGCTGTATATCTCGTTCTTCCGGGGTACACCGCTGCTCGTCCAGCTGTTCCTGCTCTATTACGGGCTGCCGCAGCTCTTCCCCATCTTCGTGGGGATGGATGCCTTTACCGCCGCCATCATCGGCCTGACCCTGCACTTCGCCGCCTACATGGCCGAGTCGATCCGGGCTGCCATTCTCGGCATCCACAAGAGCCAGATGGAAGCCGCCCTCAGCATCGGCATGAGCCGGCTGCAGGCGATGCAGCGGATCATCCTGCCCCAGGCGGCCCGCATCGCGACACCATCGCTGATGAACTACTTCATCGACATGATCAAGAGCACCTCTCTGGCGTTTACCCTGGGAGTGGCGGAGATCATGGGCAAGGCCCAGATGGAAGCGGCCTCCTCCTTCAAGTTCTTCGAGAGCTTCATGGCGGTGGCGCTGATCTACTGGGTGGTGGTCATCTTCTTCACCCGCTTGCAGCATCTGCTGGAAGTGCGGCTGAACCGTGCTTATTAAAGGAGGCCTGTCATGATCAACCTAACGGGTCTCTCCAAGGCCTATGACGGAAATCAGGTGCTCAACGGCATCGATCTTGAGGTAAAGAAGGGGGAGATTGTCGTCATCATCGGCCCCTCCGGTACCGGCAAGTCGACTCTGCTGCGCTGCCTCAACCTGCTGGAAACCCCGGATGCAGGGCGGCTCGTCATCGATGACCTCGCCGTGGATCTGGCCAAGGCCAGCGACCAGCAGGCCATCGAACTGCGCAAACGCGCCTCTTTCGTGTTCCAGAACTACGCCCTGTTCGCCAACAAGACGGCGCTGGACAACATCGCCGAGGGGCTGATCACCGTCTGGAAGCAGCCGAAGGCGGAGGCTCGTGCCACTGCCCTGGGCATCCTCAAGGACATCGGCCTCGCCGAGAAACAGGATGCCTACCCGGCCTCCCTCTCCGGCGGCCAGCAACAGCGCGTCGGCATCGGCCGGGCCATGGCGGCCCACTCCAAGGTGATCCTGTTTGACGAGCCCACCTCCGCCCTCGATCCCGAGTGGGTCGACGAGGTGCTGGGCCTGATGAAGCAGCTCGCCCGCCAGCACCAGACCATGGTGGTGGTGACCCACGAGATCGAGTTTGCCCGTGATGTCGCCGATCGGGTGATCTTCATGGAAGGAGGCCGGATCGTGGAGCAGGGCCCGCCGGATCAGATATTGGTCGATCCGCAGGATCCCCGTACCCGGGAGTTCCTGCGCAAAGTACTTAAATAGCTCTCTCTTTGGCGGCCTGGCCGCCTTTTTTCTTGAGGGATCCTTGTTTAACCCCGGGTTGCCAGTATAATTCGGGGCCCTTGATCCTCCGGATCCTGCCAGATTATCCCGCTCGGTCGACGAACGGGGCGAGATGGAAAGGAACGGCGGATTGACGAGAAGCTGAACTCTGTTTAGAATTCGGCCTCTTTTGCTAGTCGTCACACGCTATAGCTGGCGCGTCGGCTAAGTGTGACAATCAAAACTGTACAGAAATACGGAATCGAATCATGAAACGTACTTTTCAACCGTCCAACCTGAAGCGCAAGCGCTCTCACGGTTTCCGCGCTCGCATGGCTACTGCCAACGGCCGCAAAGTTCTGGCCGCTCGTCGTGCCAAGGGTCGTGCCCGCCTGGTAGTCTAATGCCTACCCAGCACACCTTCTCTCGGGAGTTACGTCTGTTAACTCCCGAACACTTCAAACGCGTTTTCGCCGAGCCTGTCCGGGCCGCTTCTCCGCAAATTACGCTTCTTGCTTGCCCCAACTTCCTCGAACACCCCCGTCTTGGCCTCGCCGTGCCCAAAAAGGCGCTCAAGCGTGCCGTCTGGCGCAACCGTGTAAAACGAGTGGTTCGGGAAAGTTTTCGCCTCAATCAAGCCAATCTGCCCGCTATCGACATCGTCGTGATCGCCAAGGGTGGCGTGAAGGAGATGGACAACGAAGCGCTGTTCAAGTTACTGGAAAAGCTATGGCGCACTCTGTCACGCCGTTGCAATGGGTAGCAATCAAACTGATACGCCTGTATCAGCTAATCATTAGTCCCCTGCTCGGGCCGCGCTGCCGTTTCACCCCGACTTGTTCCCAATTTGCGATAGAAGCAATCCGACTTCACGGTTTCATAAAAGGCGTTTGGTTAGCCAGCAAACGTCTATTAAAATGCCATCCCTTATCCGAGGGTGGTTATGACCCGGTTCCGCAACCAAAGCGAAGAAACTGAAGACTATGGAATCACAACGCAATTTACTCCTGATCGGTTTGCTGTTCGTGAGCTTCTTGCTCTGGCAACAGTGGGAGTCCGACAAGGCTCCGAAGCCGGCCCCGACTACCGTGGCCCAAACCGAACATTTCGTACCTGAAGCCGGTCAGACCGGTGATATTCCTCAGGTTTCCGAGCAAGCAAATGGTAACGCCGCGCGCAAGCTGATCACCGTCTCCTCCGACGTGCTCAAATTGACCCTGGACACCCAGGGCGGTGACATCGTCTCTGCCGAGCTGCTGGCCCACAAGCTGGAAGAAGGCAAGGAACAGCCGTTCACCCTGCTGACCAGCCAGCCTGCCCACCTCTATGTGGCCCAGAGCGGTCTGGTCGGTCGCAATGGTCCGGACAGCCAGGCCCAGGGTCGTCCCACCTATGAAGCCGCCCAGACCAGCTATCAGCTGGCCGATGGTCAGGATCAAGTCGTCGTTCCGATGACCTGGACCGACAGCAAGGGGGTGGTCTTCACCAAGGAGTTCGTGCTCAAGCGCGGTGATTACGCCGTGGGCGTCGACTACAAGATCGACAACAAGTCTGCCGAGCCGGTCCAGGTACAGTTCTACGGTCAGCTGAAGCAGACCATGACCACGCCGAAGGATCAGGAAGGTCATGCCATGGTGGCCAGTGCCTACCGTGGTGGTGCCTTCTCCAGCGAAGACTCCCGCTACAAGAAGTACTCCTTCGACGAGATGAAGGATGCCGACCTGAACAAGACTACCCAGGGTGGTTGGGTCGCCATGCTGCAGCACTACTTCGTCTCTGCCTGGGCCCCGAATGCCAACGACACCAACAGCTTCTACAGCCGCGTGATCCCGGGCAAGGACCAGGCCATCATCGGCTACAAGGCGCCGCTGGTTGACGTCGCTGCCGGCCAGCAGGCCGAGGTGAGCGGCAAGCTGTGGATCGGTCCCAAGCTGCAGGATCAGATGGCCAAGGTGGCAAACCACCTGGATCTGACCGTCGACTACGGCTGGCTCTGGTTCATCGCCCAGCCGCTGCACTGGCTGCTGACCGTGTTCCACGGCTTCGTCCAGAACTGGGGTCTGGCCATCATCATGCTGACCCTGCTGGTGCGCGGCATCATGTTCCCGCTGACCAAGGCCCAGTACACCTCCATGGCCAAGATGCGCATGCTCCAGCCCAAGCTGGCTGCGCTCAAGGAACGCTTCGGTGACGATCGCCAGAAGATGTCCCAGGGCATGATGGAGCTGTACAAGAAGGAGAAGGTCAACCCGCTGGGCGGCTGCCTGCCCATCCTGGTACAGATGCCCATCTTCATCGCCCTCTACTGGGCACTGATGGAGTCTGTCGAGCTGCGCCACGCGCCGTTCGCCCTGTGGATCACCGACCTGTCGGTGAAGGACCCCTTCTTCGTGCTGCCAATCCTCATGGGTGCCTCCATGTGGTATCTGCAGAAGATGAGCCCGACCACCATCACGGACCCGATGCAGCAGAAGGTGATGCAGTTCATGCCGATCATCTTCACCTTCATGTTCCTCTGGTTCCCGGCAGGTCTGACTCTGTACTGGCTGGTGAGCAACGTCATCTCCATCATCCAGCAGACCATCATCTATCGTCAGCTGGAGAAGAAAGGCCTGCACTCACGCAACTGATGCGCAGCCCATCTTTCCTGATGACAAAAGAGGCGGCCTTCGGGCCGCCTTTTTTATTACAATGTCCCCTACCCTCTTACTCATTCAGCCAACCAGCGAGTCAAGCAAGATGACAACAGATACCATCGTGGCCCAGGCCACCGCCCCCGGCCGTGGCGGCGTCGGCATAGTCCGCGTCTCCGGCCCTGCCGCCGAGCGGGTCGCCGAGATAGTGCTCGGCAAGCTCCCCAGGGTGCGTTATGCCGAATATCTGCCGTTCAGGGACGAGCAGGGCCAGGCGCTGGATCAGGGCATCGCCCTGCTGTTCAAGGCCCCCAACAGCTTCACCGGCGAAGACGTGCTGGAGCTGCAGGGCCATGGCGGCCCCGTCATTCTCGACATGCTGATCCGCCGCATCCTGCAGATCGACGGCATCCGCCCCGCCCGCCCGGGCGAGTTCAGCGAGCGCGCCTTCCTCAACGACAAGCTGGATCTGGCCCAGGCCGAGGCCATCGCCGATCTCATCGAAGCCTCCAGCGAGCAGGCCGCCCGCAGCGCCATGCACTCCCTGCAGGGGCAGTTCTCCGGTAAGGTTCAGCAGTTGGTGGAGAGCCTCACCCGGCTGCGCATCTATGTGGAAGCGGCCATCGACTTCCCGGATGAAGAGATCGACTTTCTCTCCGACGGCAAGGTGGCGGGTGACCTCTACGCCATCATCTCCGAGCTGGACGACGTGCGCGGCGAGGCCAAGCAGGGTGCACTGCTGCGAGAGGGGATGAAGGTGGTGATCGCCGGTCGCCCCAACGCTGGCAAATCGAGCCTGCTCAACGCCCTCGCAGGCCGCGAGTCCGCCATCGTCACAGAGATCGCCGGTACCACCCGCGACGTGCTGCGCGAGCACATCCATCTGGACGGCATGCCGCTGCACATCATCGACACCGCGGGCCTGCGCGATACCCAGGACAAGGTGGAACAGATCGGCATCGAGCGTGCCTGGGCCGAGATCGAACAGGCCGACCGGGTGCTGTTCATGGTGGACGGCACCACCACGGATGCCGTCGATCCCCACGATATCTGGCCGGAATTCGTTGATCGGTTGCCAAAAAACATCGGCCTCACCGTGGTGCGCAACAAGGCGGACCTGACCGGCGAGGATCTGGCACCGAGCCAGGAGCAGGGCCACGCCGTCTATCGCATCTCCGCCAAGACCGAGCTGGGGCTGCCCGCACTGCGCGAACACCTCAAGGCCTGCATGGGCTTCCAGGGCAACACCGAAGGGGGCTTCATGGCCCGCCGCCGCCACCTGGACGCACTGGAGCGTGCCGCCGAACGGCTGCTGGTAGCCAGGGAGCAGCTTGAGGTCTATGTGGCTGGCGAACTGGTAGCCGAGGAGCTGCGCCTGGCCCAGGAGTCACTGTCCGAGATCACTGGCGAGTTCAGCTCCGACGATCTGCTGGGCCGCATCTTCTCCAGCTTCTGCATCGGCAAGTAATGTGGTGAAAAATCAGCAATAAAAAGCAGCCATAAAGAACATAAGACATTGTAAATATTGGACTTTGTTTTTACTGGCTGTTCTTACCTGATCTTGTTTCGTGAGAATTTACCCCGAGAGTACCCCGAAGTAACCTCTTGGGGTACTTTTGGGGGACACTCATGAAGATCAGCATCGAATTCCGCGAACCGGACGCCGAAGGCAAGCGCACTGCGCGCTTAACCTACTACGCCGGCTCCTACCTTGATCCCGCCACAGGCATCCGCAAGCACAAGCGCAGCAGAGAGCCCCTGGATCTCTTCCTGTACGACAAGCCGCGTACCCCGGCACAGCGGCTTCACAACAAAGAAACCCAGCGGGCAGCCGAAGCCATTCGCGCCAAGCGGCTCTTCGAATACGAGACCGGCAAACACCATCTGGATTTATCGAGCGCCCACAAGGCCAGCTTCTTTGAGTACTTCCAGGAAGTGACCGACCAAAAGGCGGCAGGCAGCAAGAGCAACTATTCCATCTGGGTGTCTACCCTCAAGCATTTGCGCCAGTACCATAAACTGCCTGATTTGACTTTCGAGGAGGTCGATCAGCTGTTCCTGGAGGGTTTTCGGCACTACCTGATGCACAAGGCCCGCACCAAAAGCGGCACGCCACTGAGCCGCAACACCCAAAGTGCCTACTTCAACAAGTTGAGGGCAGCCCTGAACCAAGCAGAGCAGGAGCGGCTGCTGATGGATAATCCGGTACGACGCGTCAAAGTCATCCAGGGGGAGAAGAACAAGCGGGTTTATCTGACCGAAGATGAGGTTCGGGCCATGGCCCAGGCTGAGTGCCGCTATGACGTTCTTAAGCGCGCCTTTCTGTTCTCTTGTTGCACTGGCTTGCGCTGGTCCGACATTCACAAGCTGACCTGGGCCGAGCTGGAGCCTTTCTATGGCCATTACCGTATCGTCTTCACCCAGAAAAAGACCAGCGGCCTGCAATACCTGGATTTGAATGACATGGCGATGCAGCTGATGGGGCGCTCAGGCAAGGCAACAGAGCGGATCTTCAAGGGCCTCAAGTACTCGGCTTGGCACAACATGGAGCTCACCCGGTGGGCGTTGCAGGCGGGTATAACCAAGAAGGTAACCTTCCACAGCGCGCGTCATACCTTCGCCGTCATCCAGCTTAACCGCGGCGTCGATATCTATGCCCTCTCCCGCTTGCTGGGACACAGTGAGCTGAGAACCACAGAGATCTATGCAGACATCCTTGAATCACGGCGTAGAGATGCCATGCTCGATTTTCCCAACGTATTGGAGTGATAGAAGCACCCTCGACGAGATCATGGCCAGGAAGAGCCAACAAATAGGCCAGCGCGACCATGCGCTGGCCTAGATTATCTTAGATAATATAGATCGGATTTCAGGATCGCCCTGCAGCCCAAGCGGTAACTGGGTTTCACTGAATTGGCTTGTGACCGTTATCGTGAACTTTGTGACCACTTTCGTGATAGTTTGTGACCGTTATCGTGATAGTGCAGGCCGGCCGATGGTAAACCGCCCCTTGGCATGTTCGCAGATAGACCAGCCCAAAGCAGTCAGCTCATCCAATGCCTTACGAACTCTTGATTGCCGCTTGCGATGGGTGGCCGTGCTGACCTCATCGGGAAAGGCATAAGCGACCAAGGTGTCTAACTGCACTGCCCTTTTCTGACCACAATCCACCCAGGCACATAGCCGCTGATGCAACAACCGAGCGATGCTGCCATTCAAGTGCCGAACTTCTGTCATGTCGATACGAACATGGCGACCATTACCCATAATGGCGTAGGTCAGCAAGGGATTAAGCGCCAAAAAAAGTCCATCAGTCTGAGTGTCACTGACATAGTTCGCCAATAAGCGAAAGCCGCTACGCTGGCCAGCCACCTTTGCGATCACCGACACCTTCCACAATCGCTCGATACAGCAACGTACAGTATTGGTATCCCGAGGATTGGCGTATCCAACCTCCTTGGCCAGTTTGCGCAGGCTGCTTCTGACCACCAATACCCTTTGCTGGTTGGCAGCCCAACGAAGATCCAGAAGATCTCGCAATATCGCCCCAGTTTCGCTCACCGCAACTGGCTCAATCTCGTTACTTTGTGACTCAAGTCCAGCCAGGGCAACCAACCCCTGAAGCACACGGAGGTCATCTGCACCCAGCGGCTCAGGCCCGGAGAACTCGATCTGATTGCCACCACCGAAACGGTAAATCACCTCCAGCTTGTCACGGCGGCGTTGGCCATGCGAGATCGCCCTAAACAACCCGGGTGCAAGACAGTGCATATGGTCATGCCTAGCATGAGTCAATTCAAAGCAAGACACGTTTGCCTCCCGCTCGGCGTGTTACGCCCAACCTAGCGGGAGCGGGATACAGCACGCCACCTTCCCCCCGCACCAACCAGCGCTCCGGTAGTGGCGGCCCATAATTACTTTTGCTTACCCCAAACCGCACGTGAAGCTTGCTCTTCTCTGCCGATACTCCCAGCTGCTGCGCCTCTTTCTTGGTCATAGTGGCGAGGTAGCCCTGCCAGCGCACATTGTCTACCAGCACCGACGAACCACGGCTTGCCTGCTGCAGATCGCCAACTTCTTGGAATACTGCGGATTTGCTGGTGTGGTGTACAAACAACACAGCGCATCCCAGCCTCATGGCCAGCCGCTCCAACTGACCCAGTACCTGCGTCATGGCACAGGCCGCGTTCTCGTCGGCATCGTGGAAGCGCCTCAAAGTATCGATGACAATCAACCTCACCCCTTCAGCCCATATAGCAATCGCTTCCCACCAATGGCTATCCAGCACATTCGGACTGGAGCCCTGCAGCGGTATAAGACGAAGGTTTCGTTCGACGTTGGCACGAAGTTCAGCATCAAGACCTCCGCCCAAGGCAAACAAGCGCTGGTGCAGTACAGGCCAAGGGTCCTCAGCAGGCAGGTAGAGCACGGTTCCCCTGCCCAGCTTGCCAAGTCCAATCCAATCCGGCCCACCGGCGATCTGCATTGCCAGTTGCAATGCCAACATCGATTTGCCCACCCCTCCCGGTGACACCAACGCACCAACGCAGCCAACAGGCAGCCCCGGTAGGACAAAATCGAGGGGTTTCGGAGGTTCAATAAAAGCCGACCGGAGATCCCGGGGGCAGAGAGATGTAATCAGATCCTGTGTCATACCCACCTCACAACCGCCCATGGCTAGCTTGCCGCACACGCTTGGTTACATGCTCAGTGAGTTCGGCGTCTGGTGAAATGCGGTGGGAGAGCAGCCAGTCCAGCAGCTCAACGCGCTTGAAGTAGATCTTTTTGCCTTGTGGCTTGTAATGCGGCAGACGCTTTTCACTGGTCAGCCGGTACACATAGCAGACAGAAACCCCCAGCAACTCAGCGCACTCCTCGGCAGAAAGCACCTCTTTTTGCGCCTGTCCTTGCTGGATTACCAACTGCTTAAGCTCATAAAGCTCTTTCAGGATTGCCCCATTCGGATCACTGAAAACTGACGAATTTTGTTCGCGCATGCAGATTGTCTCCTAGTTACAAACATCAGCATGCAAGAGCGTACCGGGGACCTAACGAAATCCAGACCGCTGTAAGTGCCCGTTTTGGGCACTTACAGCGTTTTCTGGAAAATTTTCGGATGTGAAATTTAAGATGGGAACAGGAAGGGGGGTTGGTAGAGCCAAATGACATTTGGGCGAGAGACCGCCAGTAAAGTCATTAGGCTCCACTAGGTTGGCTATCCCAAGCCAACCACAGGCTCAGCGATGGTTCATTTCTTTGATCCAATCGGCCACGCTATCAGGGTCGGCAAGCAGCTGGGCGAGCGGCAGATGATTGGAGCAGATCTCAAGCTGATGACATTTGTCACTTTGCTGCCAGTCAGGTTGATGAGCAGGCCAGCTAACCTGCTTGAGCAGATCCCAGAGGTGGTTATCACTATCCTGCAGGCAACGGTACAGATTTACTTCAACCACGGCGTTGCCAGACAGTTGCAAAGGATCAGGCTGACCCTTCGTATGTGCACGCAAGGCTGAGTTTTGACGGAAATCATCATCGATATAGAGGCGAAAAATCAGCGTCTTATCACCTTGCAGAGCCTTATCGCCATTCCTGTCCCGGTAAGCGTGATTCGATGCAAACAGTGGCAGATAGTCCCATGCCCAGCTGCTGGAAGGGCGGGTTCCTGAGCGGCAGGGGCGGCTATTTTCGCTGGGCTCCCAATACCAGAACTCGGCGTCCAGCGCCTGACTGGCGATCTGATCGAATAGCGGGAGGATACGCTGGTAGAAACCGGCTGCGAGTCGGTGAGCTTGTTGCAGTTGGGTCACCAGCTGGGTGGTCTGTTCAAGATCGTGTGGCATGACGGCATCCTTAGCCAGAGTCAGTGATTCAAAAAAGAGAAATCGGGGCGAGATAGGTGGAATGTCCCGGCATAATCGAGCAGAGCAGCCCAACCAGTAGGCTCAGCGGGTGGGGTAATTTGCCGCTCTGACATCACCCCGCAATCCAGATCCAGCCGCCCTGCGTAGGCAAACAACGGCGCCCATTCAGGTACCACCGGGGCCATGCCAAACAGCTCAAACGCCTGCAGCCACTCATCGCGGATGGCGCGATCCTGACGGCAGGATTCAAACTCGGAGGCAGTTTGCAGATAGCGGCGCAGTGGCTCCCATTCACGCAAGGTCATCTGGACAAAGCGCTTCGGCAGATCGGGGGGAGACAGCGGAGCGACAGGGATATTGCCAAGTGCCACGTAATAGAGCCGGTCTTCATAGTCATCAAACTCGGCTTCACTGACCACAGCATTGACCTGCGCCAGCCACTGCTCCCGATACTGGTCGCCACCGAACGGGGGCTTCACCTCGATAACCACCAGCGTGTCGTCAAAGTGGAGCAGCACATCGGGCTCGACATAACGGCGATCCTGCAGCGATACCAGTTTTGGCCACAGCTCCAGCCGTTGAAAGCTGGCCGGGTCTAGCGGATTGTCACCGAGTAGAAAGTGCAGCACGGCCCCCAGAGTACCGTCCGAGAGGTGGGGCAGACGGCCAAAGAAAGTGGCAGTTAGCAGATCTTCGCTGCCTTTAAACAGGTCGCGCCAGCGCAGGGATTCCCCTTCCCGCTCGATACGCCCAGCCTTGCCATGCAGGATTGCATGTAGCATCGCAACTCCTTGTAATATTGATATTTCAAGCAGGCTCTCACTTAGCTGAAGAGCCTTCGAGATCCTGCTTTGATATCCACTCGACTACCACTCTATCCATCACAAAATGGGGTAAAAATGTTTGACTGAAAGAGGGCGTCTCTTTAAGGTTTCCCGCAACATGACCCCGGCCTCTTGGTTGCTTTGCAACTTACGCCGGGGTTGTTTTTTTGAATCTGTCTTTGTGTCGGCATACACGCCTTATTACTTCGCCATACAGCCAGTCGGTTGCTAATCATCGGGGTAACCGTTACACTTTGCGCATCTCATCTACCAGCCTTTGGCGTCAGCGTAGAAGGAGTTACGGCCCCGTCCTCTCCGGAGGGCGCGGCCAGCTTAATTCCCTCCCCTAGCAGTCAATAACTCCCATACCGTTCCCAGCGCTTGTTGTACTTGCGCCGTTCGTGCTCATGTTCGATGAAAAATGCCGTCCACGGCAGGATGTATTCTCCTCGATCATCCAGCACGACTAGGTAGCCTTCCGCTTCAAACCAGATATGGATGCGTTGTTGCTTGCCACGAGGCTCAGCCCACACCTTCAGCTCAGGATCGCTATCATTCTCGATGATGGGTTTGGGCCAGCGGATGCGTTCGCATCGACGTAAATCGGGTTCTCGCTCTGCTTCAACTTCTCCAGTTGAAATCATGTGCCAGAAGGTCGCTGATTTCCCGGCATATTCAGGATGACGTTTCAGACCAAGACGCTTGCCTCTGAACTCGGGTTTGTTGAGTACAAAGTCTTGTTCGAAGGCCGCATAAACAGCAGAGAAAAAACGCCCCCAATCACCGCCAGAGGCGGTCATCAGAATGAGGTCAGGTAGCCATATAGGTTGCATCACCATCCACCCCTGCTGCACCAGACCATCAGATTGAACTTGCTCTCTCGCAGAAGGGTATTGTGTGTCAGCTTGTAACCACTTCGTTGCCGTATTCTTTCAATCAACGCCAGCTTGGCTTGGCTGCTGGTCAACCCTCGATGCAGATAGCTCAGGGCTCCGATCAAAAGATCCGCAACTTGCAGCAACTCGGCTTCATGAGAGTGGATCCGCTGCACCCGATGAATGATTTTCTTCGAGTAGTCATACGTGTTATTGCACAAAACATCATGCAACTTGCTGATCTTCTCATGCCCCAAGGTATCCTTGATATCGATATAGACTCGATAGCCATTCTGCGGCTCAAAGATCGTCTTCAACATGACGAAATACATTTTGTAGTACCAGTCGTCATGACTCTGCCCAAACGCTTCATGATTTAGCTGTGATTTATCCGGGATAACCAGACCACGAAAGTGAAGGTCATCATCATCGAAAAAGTAATCCAGCAGGTCACGATAGAAGGCGAGTTTCGACTGACTAACCTTGGTCCACTTCACCTCGAAATCCGGCGCCAACCCATGCTTTTGCTTGATCTCCCGCAAGCGACGCACGATCTCGTGGCGCTTATCCAGCGGACACCATACAGCCCCAAGCACCATGGCCGATTGACCATCGTTCTCCAGATGGCAGGACTCATCACAATAGACATTAAATATGCGGCTCATCAGGCAAGGGCTCCTTCCACCAGCGACTCGGCCAAGGCAAGTTGGGTCTGCTGGCTGGTTTGCAGGCGGGATTTAAGTTGATCGCAGAGTGTCGTCAGTTCATCGACTTTAGCTACTATCAATTTTTGTACCGCAGTAGGAGGTAGAGGAATTGAATATTCATTCAGTTTTGCACCAACAAAATGCTTAATTGTTGCTCCTGTAAAATACTGTTCTAAGGTTCCCGTAGCAGCATCATTAGTTAAACAAATTTGTAAATACTCTGCCATTACCCCTTGATAAGGCCTTGCTCGGTGCAGTGCTTTTTGAAAATACATTTCCTTATTATGATGCTTCCAAATAGCACATCTTCCAGGTTCACCACCTTCACATATCAATAAATCACCATACCTAAGAGCTAGCTCATCTTTTTCATTATCATCGATTTTCATTTGTTTTATATCATCAAGCTCAATCAGATCCCACTGCACATTTGTATTTCTTAAATATGGCAATTCATTGCCAATATTTTTTGCATTATCGAGCATTTTTCCAAGGCGAGAGTGTGCAACTTGGCTAAATCTAACCCATTCCCAACCTATTGGTAGCTCAAATAGCTGTTCCTCCGCCCGAATCATCGGCAGCGGTTTCTCTTTTTTGATTTTCTTCTCTTTGACCAGCAGCGCCTTTTCGGCAGCGATGCGTTCCAGCAGGGCGGAGGCGGGTTCATCGCTTGGGTCTTGCGGTACCAGCTTACCCATTACTGCCAGTTGCAGGATGGTCTGTTTCAAGGCGTCGATGCTGGCCTCAGTGGTAAAGAGGGTATCGAAATGAGTGCTTAGCCGCGCCCAGTTTTGCGCCAACTCGTCGGCATCGCAGGAGTCTGTCAGTGTGGCGAGCAGGGTCTCCACCAGCGTCTGATGGGCCGCCAACTGCGATTCGCTGCACTGCTCCAACTGGTCGCAGAGGGCCATAAGCTCATCCACTTTGGCAACGATGCGGTGCTGTTCTGCAAATGGCGGAATTGGCAATGGATAGAATGAGAAAAAGTCCTTGGCAAGTCGCTTTTGACCTGCGGTTCCGGTCATTCCTGCCTCACCTTTTTTGAGATATATAGGCGATTTTATATTTAATAATATAAAGAATGCTGAAACATAATCTGTATATGGTCTAGCTATATGAAGCTCTGTCGTTCCTGCACCTATTCCATTAGTTAAACCACGAAAAACTGCAGCCTTACTATTCTCAAAGCATGGTGTTATTTTTGCTATGCCAATATCCCCATTAGAAAAATGGGTAAAACCTTTCTTTATCTCGCCCCACTTCCTTGCTTCAAATTCATGCTGCCCGTTATATGCGGTGCTGATTAAAGACATGGGTACAAATGATGCGTCAACAGTATCATCGCTTTCATTACGTGGATTGATCTCTGCGATCTCTGCAAGCATTGACCACACCCACCCATCCGGTAATTCAAACGGCTTCTCTTCCTCACCAATTTCTGGCAAGGCTTTGGGCTTTTTAATCTTGCCCTCTTTCACCAGCCGCGTCTTTTCGGCGGCGATCCGTTCCAACAGCACGGAGGCCGGTTCATCGCTGGGGTCTTGCGGCACCAATTTACCGCGCACGGCCAGCTCTAGGATCAGCTCTCGCAGCTTTTTGATGCCGGTGAGTTCCAGCTTGCTGTTGCTACCGCGCCCGGCACTGCTTTTGGGGCGAACCGCCGCGGTCCATAGATCCAGGTGGTCGGTAATCAGATTCTCGATCGCCATTATGCCTGCCCCCCTTGCTTGGCCGCACCTTTGCCCAAGGCGTCGCCCAGAATGGCTTTTAGCTGGTTACGCAGGGTCTGAATTTCAGCCTGTTCTTTGGCATAGCGCGCCAGCAGCTCCTCAGGGTCGTGGCTTATCTGCTCACCAACATGGGGGTTTTTGATATCGAGGTTAAAGTTGCGCTCGATAATGGTGTCGATGCTGACCTTCCAGGCTTGCTCGGTCTCTACCCGGGCGGCAAAGCCGTCCGCCTCATCGCCCCACCAGGCGATCTCGGCTTCAAACTCCTCGAACTTCATCGGTTTGGTCTTGCTGTAGTTTTTCACCCCAGCCGGATAGGGGTGCTCATAGAACCAGACATCCTTGGTGGGCTGACCCTTGGTGAAGAAGAGGATATTGGTCTTAATGCCGGTATAGGGGGCAAACACGCCGTTGGGCAGCCGCACTATGGTGTGCAGGTTGCACTCGCTGGTGAGCAGTTGCTTGATCTTGGTTTTGACCCCTTCGCCAAACAGGGTGCCATCAGGCAGCACCACGGCGGCGCGACCGCCCTTTTTCAGGATCTCGATAATCAGCTGCAGGAACAGGTCGGCAGTTTCGCGCGTGCGCAGATCGGCCGGGAAGTTCTGCTCGATGCCATCCTCTTCGGTACCACCAAAGGGCGGGTTGGTGAGGATCACATCGATATCGCTATCCCAGCTCGACAGCGGTTTGTCGAGGGTGTTGCCATGGCGAATTTGCACCGGCACCTCGATGCCGTGCAGCAGCATATTGGTAGTGCAAAGGAGGTGCGGCAGCTGCTTCTTCTCGACCCCCAAGATCTGCTGCTGCAGAGTCTGGTGGTCGGCTGAGGTCTCGACATAGTGCTCTTTGACATGATCGAAGGCGCAGGCGAGAAAGCCGCCGGTACCGCAGGCCGGGTCCATGATCCGCTCGCCGAGTTTGGGGTCGATGCGGTTGACCATAAAGCGGGTGACGGCGCGGGGGGTGTAGAACTCGCCCGCGTTACCGGCGCTTTGCAGGTCGCGCAGGATCTGCTCGTAGATATCACCAAACAGGTGGCGCTCACTGCTGTCGGTGAAGTCGATCTCGTTTAGCTTGTTAATCACCTGCTTGAGCAGGGTGCCGTTCTTCATGTAGTTGAAGGCATCGCTGAACGCCTCTTTCACCACATAGCCACGGGGGTTGAGATCGATATTGGCAGGCTGGTTTTTCAGGCTGTCGAACAGGTCGTTGTTGACGAAATCGAGCAGGGCATCGCCTGTCAGCCCTTCACTATCGGCCGCCCAGTTGCGCCACAGGAAGCGCTCGGGGATGGGGCAGCGGTAGTTATCCTGCTCAAACTCCAACTCCTCTTCCTGGGCGTCGAACACTTTCAAAAACAGCAGCCAGGAGAGCTGGCCGAGGCGCTGGGCATCGCCGTCGATACCGGCGTCCTTGCGCATGATGTCCTGAATGGATTTGATGACTGAGCTGATGGATGACATGGAATTCTCTGCTTTTTACAAAAATGATGACGAATACAGGGGCGAATGCGTCAGGAGTATCGATAAAACAAGCGGCCATCATTGGAATGGCCGCATGGTAGTTCAGAAGCAGTCAGGTCGTCAGGCGCTCTGCTGCTCACGGTAAATTTCTTGCTCCAGTTCGGTGATGGCCTGCTCGAACTGTTTGGGGCCACCAAAACCCTTCTTGGCCAACTCCAGCGGGCGCCCCAACTCGGTAAAGGGGGCGACTTTTAGCGCATCCTTGGTCTCAATCTCGGTCACCCCCTGATCGGCATACTTGTCGAGCAGTCTGGTAAGAACCTGCTGGGCGGTGTCGTTGTACTTGGTGAAGTAGTTGCGCTTTTTGACGTTGTTGGCCCGCTCGCGGCGGGTCAGTGGCGGCTGATCGTATACCACATGGCAGATAAGGTCGAACGGGTCGAGCTCCTTGCCCACTTCCTGCTCCAACACCTCCCACAGCACGCCCGCCTGAGCCAATTCATCCATAATGGCTTGCTTGCGTTCGGCGGCTTGCCAGCGTTTGGTGAACGCATCGAGGGTGGCAAACTCTTTGAGCAGGGTCTTTTTGGTGTAGTCCTTGAAGGATTCGGTCACCAACTTGCCATCGGCATCGTAATACTGCACCCGCTCGGCGATGACGCTGACCGCCACGCCGTTGACATAATACTTGCTGACCCCGGGCTCGGGGCCACCCAGCGGGCCTGCGCCCTGGCCCCCAGCGCTACTCTGGCCACCATCACTACCGGTTGTGTAGCTGCCGGGTTGTTCATCGACTCCGGGAGCAAACGGATCGTCATTGTCGCCGGGTTCATCGGTTGGCAGCAGATCGGCATCGCCGATGATATCGCCCAAGCCTTCATCCGGATTGTTGATGTCTGCCGGTTTGATCACCATGACGCGCTCCGGCTCGCCGTCGAAACGGGGATCGGCAAACAGCTCGGTGGCCTTCTTGAAGTCGAGAATGGTGAACCAGAGCTTGCCGTACTTGTCATCGATGCGGGTACCACGGCCGATGATCTGCTTGAACTTGGTCATGGACTGGATATTTTGGTCCAGCACAACCAGCTTGCAGGTTTTGGCATCGACGCCAGTGGTCATCAGCTCGGAAGTAGTGGCGATGACCGGATAGGGCTTTTTCGGCTCAATGAAGTTCTCAAGCTGCCCCTTACCCAACTCATCATCGCCGGTGATTTTCATCACATAGCGCTCATCCTTGGCCATCTGTTCCGGGTTGAGGTTGACCAACGCCCGTCGCATCCGGTCGGCATGATCGATGTCGTTGCAGAACACGATGGTCTTGGCCATCGGGTCGGTTTTCTTGAGGTAGTTGGTGATGGTTTCGGCCACCAGCTGGGTACGCTCGTCGATCACCAGAGTGCGGTCAAAATCCTTCTGGTTATAGATACGGTCTTCAATCAGGTTGCCCTGTTTGTCCATCTGCCCTTTGGTGGGACGCCACCCCTGCAGATCGACATCGATATCGACCCGCACCACCTTGTAGGGGGCAAGAAAACCATCTTCGATTCCCTCTTTGAGGGAGTAGGTATAAACAGGGTCACCGAAATAATCGGTGCTGGAGACGGTTGCGGTCTCTTTGGGCGTGGCAGTGAGACCAATCTGGGTGGCCGATGAGAAGTATTCGAGGATCTCGCGCCAGGCGCTGTCTTCGGCGGCGCTGCCCCGATGGCACTCATCCACCACGATCAGGTCGAAGAAACCGGGTGAGACCTGCTTGAAGGCTTTCTGTGACTCTTCTGGTCCGGTGAGCGCCTGATAGAGGGCAAGGTGGATCTCATAGGCAGGATCGACAGTACGCCCAGTGACCTTGGCCATGGCCGAGCCAAAAGGCTGAAAATCATTACGCTTGGTTTGTTCCACCAGCGCATTCCGATCGGCCAAAAACAGGATGCGCTTCTTGGCGCCCGCCTTCCACAAACGCCAAATGATCTGGAATGCGGTGTAGGTCTTGCCGGTGCCGGTGGCCATCACCAGCAATACCCGATCCTCACCTTTCGAGATGGCTTCTACGGTCTTGTTGATGGCCTGCAGCTGGTAATAGCGGGGAGATTTGCCGCTGCCATCCGAGTAGTAGTCCTGACTGATGACAGGCAACTGTGCCTGGGTGTAACCCTTCCAGGTGCAGAGTTTGTCCCAAAGCTGGCCGGGGCTGGGGAAGTCCTCCAGCGCGATCTCGGATTCCAGCTTGGCCGGATTGGTCTTGTCATGAAATACAAAACCATCGCCGTTGCTGGCAAATACGAACGGCACATCCAGCAGACGGGCATAATCGAGCCCCTGCTGCATCCCCTTGCCAATCTCATGCTTGTTGGCTTTGGCCTCGATCACCGCCAGTGGCAAGCCCATCTTGTGATAGAGCACGATATCGGCCGATTTGACCTTCTTGCGTGCCGCCATCTGGCCGCGCACCACCACCTTGCCATCCCGCAGCTTCACCTCTTGGCGAACCTGAGTCAGGTCATCCCACCCCGCAGCCTTGATAGCAGGCAGCAGGTATTTCGAGATGATGTCGGCTTCGGTGAGGGTTGCTTTGTTGATCTCGGCCATGAGCACTCTTCCGGTCGGGGGACAATATTGCTCAAGATTCTCTCATAAATTCAGCCGGGTTTTATTGATTTCAGACTCATAAAGCAACATGGGTGCAGCTCTTGATGGCATGCCTTCGGGTCAAGGAAACGTCTGGTAATGGCGTAACTAGGTCGTAGTGAATGATTGTTGAAGGGCATCGCTTGAGTTAGTCCCATAGCAAGTCAGCCGGTTTGGCTCTCGCTGAATGCAGAGGCCAAGATTCCAGATAGATAGGAATCTGCCCCCATCAATTCCAGCACACCGGGTTTTCCCACTCACCTCAGACAGAGTGGCCAACATTCCAGAGCGAAAAACAGCACGAACATTCCAGATAGATGGGAAGGCCCCTATCAATATTCCAGGTGCTCGTTCTGAAGCGACATTCCACTATCTGGAATATCCGCACCAAGATTCCAGATAGATAGTTATGTGGAAAGGAATTGGACAGGGATTGGCCGGGGATAAGGGCGCTGATTCCACTGGTCAATAAGCCACTGGATTCCAGTACTCCAACTTTGTCACGAACGAACAAAGTCAACATTTTCAATAAGTTGATTGAATACCAAGACCTTCAGTGCCATGCTGAAATCATGTTCATTGGTGGAGTAACACGATGGATGCGTTCAGTTGGGGAATGGTAGGCTTGCTGGCCTTCTTCACGCTTGTCTTCGTGTGGAGTCTGTATAGCTACAAGGCGCATGCAAAAGAGAGACACCATGAAACCGATCGCTGATATCGCCCTCATGGCGTTGGTTGCGCTGGGCTTGATGGCACTTGGCGACACGCTGTTTGCATGGCTACTGATCTGCCTGCCACCGGTTTACTGGTGCTGGCCAATACTGGCCTGGGCTACCAGGCGCCCCATCACGGCCAGGTTGCAGTTAATGGCTCTTGCCGCACTCGCCTGCTGGCACTGGCCCGCCGGGCTGTTCACTGCGCTGAGCATCGCTCTTATCTGGACAGCGAAAACCCTCAAGACAACCCCACGCCCAAAACGCAAGGGTGGGCCGGTCATCAAAAATTACTACTTCTGGAGCTAACTGCGCGCCTCCTTGGCCACACTGGCGATAAGGTACCTTGAGCAACCAAGCATCTCCTGAATCGCGGAATAACTGTGGCCTGTCACCAACAGCCTGGCGATGTGCTGACGCTTCTTCTCATCCTTCTGCCTACCACGGTATTTCCCTTCATCCCTGGCCTTGGCAATACCCTGCTGCTGCCTGCGACGGCGATCTTCATAGTCTTTACGAGCGACGGCTGCGAGCATATCCAACAGCATGCCATTTACAGCCTGCAAAATGGCGCTGGTGAACTCGGAGCGGCTGTCCCCCTGTAATGCCACCCAGGAAGTCGGAAGCTCAGGAGAAACGATGGAGAGCTGTTTCTGTGCCAAAAGCTGCTTCAGTGTTTGCCAATCCGTCTGATTGAGACGGGCCAGACGATCAATCTGCTCTACCAGCACAATGTCACGATCTGCAGCGTCGCGGATCAGCCTCATAAGCTCAGGCCTGTCCAGCGTCGCTCCCGACTCATTCTCCACATAGAAACTGGCAATCTGATGGCCATGCTCAGCAGCAAAACCTATCAGAAGCTCTCGTGCCCGCTCAGCATCCTGTTCCACTGTCGATGCACGTAAATACGCCCGTATGAACATTGAAACCCCCATCGGTCTGTTTAAAGTGGTTCCTAATTATTGGTTCAATATGTCATTTTCAGAAGACGACTGCACCAGTTGATTGGGCGTAATGGCTGTTGTGCAGCCAGCTCCTGACAGTTCAATATCAGAAGTGATCTGCACCAATCTCGACTATGCTCAATACTCGTGTGCACCAAAGCGAGGTGAGCATGGCGACGGACACCCCACGGATTCCAGAACAAGGCGTGGCCACTCTGCCTGATGAGGCTTGGGAGCGTGCGCGCCGTCGTGCGGAGATCATCAGTCCGTTGGCGCAGTCGGAGACGGTCGGGCACGAAGCGGCCGATATGGCGGCTCAGGCGCTGGGCTTGTCTCGGCGCCAGGTATACGTTCTGATCCGGCGTGCCCGGCAAGGCAGCGGCCTCGTGACGGATCTGGTGCCCGGCCAGTCCGGTGGAGGTAAAGGTAAGGGGCGCTTGCCGGAACCGGTCGAGCGCGTCATCCACGAGCTACTGCAAAAGCGGTTCCTGACCAAGCAGAAGCGCAGCCTAGCGGCCTTTCACCGCGAAGTCACTCAGGTGTGCAAGGCTCAAAAACTGCGAGTGCCGGCGCGCAATACCGTGGCCTTACGGATCGCTAGCCTTGACCCGCGCAAGGTCATCCGCCGGCGGGAAGGCCAGGATGCCGCTCGTGACCTACAAGGTGTGGGCGGCGAGCCTCCTGCCGTGACCGCGCCGCTGGAGCAGGTGCAGATAGACCATACGGTCATCGACCTGATCGTGGTCGATGACCGCGACCGGCAACCTATTGGCCGCCCGTACCTGACCCTCGCCATCGACGTGTTCACCCGCTGCGTGCTCGGCATGGTCGTCACGCTGGAAGCGCCGTCTGCCGTTTCGGTTGGCCTGTGCCTCGTGCATGTCGCCTGCGACAAGCGCCCTTGGCTGGAAGGACTGAACGTGGAAATGGATTGGCAGATGAGCGGCAAGCCCTTGCTGCTCTACCTAGACAACGCGGCCGAGTTCAAGAGCGAGGCCCTGCGCCGGGGTTGCGAGCAGCATGGCATCCGGCTGGACTATCGCCCGCTGGGACAGCCGCACTATGGCGGCATCGTGGAACGGATCATCGGCACGGCGATGCAGATGATTCACGACGAACTGCCGGGAACGACCTTCTCCAACCCTGACCAGCGCGGCGACTACGATTCCGAAAACAAGGCCGCCCTGACGCTGCGCGAGCTAGAGCGCTGGCTCACATTGGCGGTCGGCACCTACCACGGTTCGGTGCACAACGGCCTGCTCCAACCGCCGGCCGCGCGCTGGGCCGAGGCCGTGGCGCGTGTCGGCGTACCGGCCGTCGTCACACGCGCTACTTCGTTCCTGGTCGATTTTCTGCCGATCCTCCGGCGCACGCTGACCCGCACCGGCTTTGTCATCGACCACATCCACTACTACGCCGATGGGCACTGTTGCAAATAGTCGGTGGTGATAAACTTATCATCCCCTTTTGCTGATGGAGCTGCACATGAACCCATTCA